>QHRI01000300.1 GCA_003221375.1 Verrucomicrobiota bacterium | reverse complement strand
GTTGGGCAGGCATGCGGGGCGTTGTCTCGCTGGCGGCGGCGTTCGCGCTGCCGCTGGCGTTAAGTGATGGCAGCTCATTTCCAGGCCGCGATTACATCTTGTTCTTCGCCTTCTCAGTGATCTTCACCACTCTTATACTTCAGGGTTTGACGTTACCGCTTTTGATTCGGAAACTTGGAATCACACATGACGGAGAGGCAGACGAAGAGGAACGCCGCGCGCGTTTGGAGGCGAACAATGCCGCAATTGAATTGATCGGAAAATTGCGTGCCAGCGGCGAATTTTCTTCCGATACAGTCGATCGTTTGCGCGCCGAGTACGACGAACGCGTGGAACAATTGCAACTCTGCGCCGAGAACCCCGACGATTGCCGCGGTGAAATCGCCACGCCGCAATATCAGCGTTTGCAACGCGAAGCGCTCCGCGCTGAAAGGCAAACCATCATCCGTATGCGAAACGAGCGCGTAATTAACGACGACGCGTTACGGCGTATTCAGCGCGATCTCGATCTGGCGGAAGCGCGATTGACGGGAGACTAGCTAAAACCGTATCGTGCCGGCCATTGTCTGGCTGGCCCGCCGAGTCGCGCTGCGCAGGTCTTCAGTTCCTTCTTAAAGAATTGAGCCAGATGTGATCGCACTTTGTCAGTAAGCGGTAGCTTTTCCATGCCGGTCCAACGGTTGTAATCCGCAGTCAATCCGCTGCCTGGCTTGCCCGGATCACCACCGAGGAAACCAAGAATGGATCGCCGGAGTTCAGTGGGATTCCTTTGCAGATCGTCGAAAAAATAGACGCGGAAAAGATCTGGATGGACGTAGCGTTTCCATCGCGCCACGACGGCACTCGGGTAAGAACGCAAAAGCAGCCCTCGACGAGACAAATTGCGATCCACTTCGTCGATGTTCGTTGGGTCAAACGGCTCTATCTGTCGGTAATGCACTTCCATCGACAAGTGCGACCACACTCGCTCAACCGGATCACGCGCCAGAAAGATCACCCTTAAGTTTGGGAAATATCCGATCACTTGCCGAATGACTTCATCACTGAGCGTCGAATAGTTTGGCGAAATATCGCCTGAAAGGAGCGATGCCTTGGGTTCGAACAGTCGCCCATACTTCTCGAGGTCGATACCCGGTTCAGCGCTAAGACTATTGAGTCGCTCCAGAAATCGAAAGTCCCGCTGATCTCTGCGGCGCAGACGACCCGCGCGTTGAACCCTGCTCAGTTGATCAAAATAATGCAGTTCCTTTACAGGAGGCATCCAGAAATCGGGATGGGAATCAAGTTGCTGATAGAGCCAGGTCGTTCCGGCTTTGTGGGCTCCGATACACAAAAAATCAGGCCCGGCACCACAAGTAGGAGAACTGTCCCGCTCCTGATGCTGGTCGTCACCACGCAGTGCACTGAACGGCCAAGCCCATCTCACCTCTCATTATTTTCTTTCTGGAGTCGAAAAAGCAAGAACGAGCAAAGTCGCTTCGAATTTGAAAGAGCTAGTAGGCCTGCCGCGATTCGCCAGGTTCACGCCACCCAATCACACCAGAATAGGATGTCGAAGTCATCCATTAGTTGCAGAAAGAGGAGGAGTAATGAAAAACCGTATCGTGCCGGCCATTTTTTTGCCGGCCCGCCCAGTTCTGTGACACAGGCTTTAAGTTCTTGCTTAAAAAACTGCGCCAGCGCGGAACGTATCTTGTCAGTCAGTGGAAGTTTTTCCTTGCCGGCTTGGGCGTTATAGCTCGCGGTCAGCCGACCGCTCGGCTTGCGGGGGTCGGCGCCCAGGAAACTTAGAATCGAACGTCGCAGTCCAGCAGGATCTCTTTCCAAGTCGTCAAAGAAATAGATGCGAAACAGATCCGGGCGAACATAGCGCCGCCAGCGCGCGACAATTTTGCTTGGATAAGAGCGAAGAAGCACCGCAGGGTTCAGCAAATACCGAGTCACCTGACCCACGTCTGCTGTATCAACTTGCGGGACGCTTCCGGCGCGTACATCCATCGACAATTGCGACCAGACTCGCTCTACCGGATCGCGCGCCAGAAAAATCACTTGGCCTTGGGCTCAAACAAGCGTGAGTAGCCGTGCAGATCAATATAAGATCCCGCGCCGAGCTCCGTTATTCTTTCCAGAAACCGCTGGTCGCGCTCATCTCTGCAAGGGGGCAGAGCGGGTCGTTTGACTCTGCTCAAAGCATCGAAGTAGTGCAGTTCCTTGATGGGAGGCATCCAGAAATCAAGATGGAAATTGAGCTGGTGATAAAGCCATGACGTTCCTCCTTTCTGAGCTCCCACGCATAGGAAATCGGGGCAGGCATCACTTGCTGAACCGTGCTTATCCTTTCCGTCCCGATCGTTGGTTACGCGGGGTTTGAATGGCCAGGCCAAACGCATGGCCGCATTATTTTCCATTGCGCAGTCAAAAAGCAAGATGGGAGCGCGGTGGGCTCGCGCTCGCAAGTTCGTAACGGTTGCTCCTCACAACAACGATCCGTCAAAGATCGTTTAACTTGTCAGCCCCGCGGCATACGCCCATGAAAAAAATCATCGAGGGCGCGATCGTAATAAATCCAGCCTTTCGCAGTGAGGTGACTTTGGTGGTGAACAAGAAAGGCCGGGTCCTCATCATGCGCCTCAAACTCCAATAACGGGAAATGGTACCCTTTCACAAGCGCGCGCAGCTTGGTGTAATATTCTTCACGAGCCGACCGGGAGATGCCCCCATCGTCGTAAAAGTCTCCAGCGATCGGCATACTGAGGATCAGTGCACGCGCCTGAACACGTGTTAGAGCACGTAAAAGCAACTCCAGGTCTGTCCATGCCGGTGACGCGCTCAAGCTACGCCGGAACGCTGCGTCACGAGATCCAGGAATGATTTGCGCGTCGAAGTTCCCAACGTTTTTAACCTTGCCGGTGTCGATGGGCCGTGTTTGGCCCGCTTTTGCGATGAGCTTCGACCAGTCGAGTATTTCTGAACGTCGGCTTGGAGCCGGTTTGATCCGATGTCGAATATAGTTGAGAGCCGCGGCATGATCCTGAAGTTCGAGCACGCTGGTCTGCACTTTTCCCGCCGGCCAGAGGGCGCAGAAAATAACACGATCGAGCCAGCTGCCGGAGGCCAGGCATCTCAGTGCAAATCTAAGCAATGGCCGTCCTTCGAGAGCGCTTGGACATTCAAGCATGCGTGAAGCGATATCCCGTTTCAGCCGGTAATCGAGCACGGTCCCAAATATCATTTCGCTCACGGCCATCGGCGAAAAATTTCCTTCGTAACCCTGCCAGCCGGACCTAGGCTTCAAAAACCACCCCGGTGAAAGCGAGACAACAAGTTTTTTGCCGCGCAAATCCGCGCCGAGTCCGCCGATTCTTTGCAACATGATCAAGAGGTTCGCGCCTCCACCGCCAACGGGCGAGACTTGAAAACCTGTTGGCGCGGTCCGAAAAAAATTGTCGCCCTTCTGCGGAATTGCCGGGATTAACAACTCTGAAGTGCCATAAAACGGCAATACATTCGGCGCACGCGCGGCAGCACGTTGAAACGCGAGTCCCTGGTTCTTAAGTGGAAACAACGCCGGAGCAGTTGCGGTAACCGTGGTGTGTTCCAAATGAATGGCAACGATCTGTCCAGTAAACAACACAGCCGCGGCCAGGGCCACGGCGATGAGACCTGAAAATAAATGCGGCGTGTCCCTCCTGTCGCCGACGCCCGTCATGATGCCCTAAAGGTATTTCCGCCACTCAGTGGTGCAATTGAATTTCATCTACGACGTACCGTTGAAGGCGCGGCAAGGGATCTGGTGTTTATTTTATCGGCCAGTGTGTCTACTTAAGGGCTGAGACAGAACAACGCACTCAAAAATTGAATCCGACTATCAGATGAGATGAAAAACCCGACCCGTTGCCGCATTTTCCTTCTCTCACCAGCTTACGCCGGAGGTGGACGAGCGCGAATGATTCTGAGCGACCGTGCGCAATTCGAACTGGCCCAAAAATTGCGCAGCAAACGAGGCGCGCCAATCGCCGAGGTGTTCACCTTTCTCAGCGGCCTGTATTTTCGCGGAAAGATCGCATACGCCACTGCGTTTGCGCGACCCGCGCCTGGAATATCCGGAGTTTTGGTGATCACGCCCACTCGTGGACTGGTCGATGCCAGAACGCGCATCCGTCTCGATGATCTGCGTGAATTCGCAACGGTGGACATTCACAGTGATGATCCCCGGTACCGAGCCCCAGTTGAGCGAGATGCGCGTGCTCTCGCAAAAAAACTGCCGCGTTGGAGCGAGATCATTCTTCTCGGGAGTATTGCCACAGGAAAATACGTCGATCTTCTACTCACGAGCTTTGGCGACCGGCTCCGATTTCCCGTCGATTTCGTCGGTCGCGGCGACATGAGCCGTGGTGGATTGATGTTACGCTGTGCAGTGGATCGGCAGGAGCTCCCGTATGTCGCAGTGGCGGGTGCTATTGTTAATGGAAAGCGTCCGCCCAAGCTCACTCCGCGGAGATATCAGGTTGCACCTCGATAAGGCATCGCCACCCGTCGTAAACCGTAACGGGTTCGGAAACCGTGATTCCTTGTTTATTTGTTTTGCGTCGCAGGCCTGTGTTGCCTTATCTTAAAGTTGCTGCTGTTTCCGGCAGCAAAATTTTCCGGATTATATGGATGTCAGCGGTACGATCGGTGCGATTCTGACTCAGAAAAGCAAAGATATTTTTTCCATTGCGTCCGACGCAACAGTTTCTGAGGCGATTCGAATGATGGACGAAAAAAATGTCGGCGCGTTGTTGGTGATGGATGGAGATCAGTTGAATGGAATCATTTCCGAGCGCGATTACACCCGCAAAGTTTTCCTGCGTGGCAAACGTTCCCGGGAAACGAAAGTCTCCGAGATTATGTCAACGAACGTGACGGTTACGCACCCTCGCGAGCCGGTGGAGAAATGTCTGCGTCTGATGACCGACAAACACANNNCTGGAAAACTACATCCACGGCGGATACGCCGCGGGGTAATCCGATTTCGTCATCCCGGGCGGAGCTCAGCGCAGTCGAGGGATCCCGCGGGACGATCTCAAGGTAACGCAACGGGATTCCTCGACAGCGCTCGGAATGACAATGTTGTTGGCTGCGGCTACACCTTCCACACGGTTTTCCGGCCTACAATTGTCCACCACTGCGCTCCTGTGTCATGTCGACCGAAGTGGAGACATCTCTAGATTTCTCTAAACGCGCTGCGCGTGCTGACACCCTATGACGCAGAAGAGATCAGAGATTATCAACTTCGCTCGGAATGACAATTTTAGCGGCCGTGCCTACAATTTCCAAACCGTCTTCCCGCCGACGATTGTTCGGACCGCGCGACCTTTCAATTTCCAGCCGTTGAATGGCGAATTGCGCGAGGCC
>QHRI01000299.1 GCA_003221375.1 Verrucomicrobiota bacterium | reverse complement strand
CTGCGGCAGAAAGTACACTGCACGGACAATCGGTCCCGCGACCAGCGGCGGGAAAAAGCTCACGAACAACGCAAGATCTGTAAAACTCGAGATGGGAGGCTGCTTTCGACGATACACGTCGATCGTGTAACTCATCGAGTGAAAGGTGTAGAAGCTGATACCAACCGGCAGAATAATGTTGAGCGTGTTCACGCTCGCCGGTAAGCCAATCCACGCCAGAAACCCGGACGCTGAAGAGATAAAAAAGTTAAAGTATTTGAAGAAACCCAAGGCTCCCAGATTGACGCACACACTTGCGGCAATCCAGAGACGTCGCCATGCCGTGCTTTCAGTACGCCCAAGCAGTTGGCCGACAATATAATCCACCGTCGTAGACCCAAGGAGTAAGAATGCAAATCTCCAATTCCAGGCTGCGTAAAAGGCGTAGCTGCAGACGAGAAGCCACAACTTTCGCGCGGCGTTGTTGCGGATCGCCCAGTAAACGATGAATACGAGCAGAAAAAACCAGAGGAAGCGAAATTCAACGAAAGACATTCAGCTGAGAATAGGATGTAAAGTTAATTCGCTAGCCGTAGGTTTGTTGATCACCTGATGTCGCCTGCTCGGGCAAGCTCGACGAAATTCGCTGCCACAATGCGCGTGAATTCTTCTGCTCCCGATTTGGTCAGATGTTGACCGTCACGACGTACGCCGGCGCGAAAGAGGTTCGGATAAGCTCGAGGATCCGTTAATTTCCGTCACGCTTGGCGTGATCAAAAAGATGGGCACGGCTCCAATACTCCTGACTTCTTGCGCGCATCGTCGATAGGCTTCGACGGCATAAGGCGAGACAGGACGCGTGCCGGCTTGAGCAGTCGCAGTCGCAAGGCCGCGCTCATATGCTGCGACCTGGCCAGGAGACATTCGATTCGGCCTGGTCACGTAACCATCGCTGGCCGCGCCGAGGTAACTTGCGCGGCGTTCCTTTGTGTCGCGGCTCAAGAAATAGTCCAGAACATCAGTTGCTCTCGCGACATTAGTATAATTTTTTTCAAACTGCCCGACATAAAACGTCAGCAAACTGGGCGTGCTTTTCTCGTCTTTGTGATGCAGAACAATGTCGCGAAGTTTGGTCGGATTCGGCAGCCAAAACGCAGCCGTGCCGGTGTCGGTAAGTTTTCGTAAAAGCAGCGATACCCGCTTCCAGTCCGCCCAATAAAGTGCGCGACGGCTGGTCTGGTTTTCGGGGGACCACTTCGTTTGGAGTTCGTCATATTCAATGAAGACCCATCTCAAGTTGCGCGGTTTCACCGAAGTTGAAGCTGTGCGTCGGCAGCCCGCTCTCACCCGTGACGCGATCGAATATTGCGGGCGAGATCTGAAAGTAGATCCGGCTCGATCCAATAAAAAGTGTGTCAAATTCGTCTTTGTGCGCGGCGAAAAATCGAAATTTCTGCGAAACGCCTCCATCAATTTCTGGAAATGGCAGGATCGCGCGCAGACCGATGCAGGTTACGAGGAATGCCGTTAGACCAATGACCGAATTGGCCACTGCGCGAATGAGAGTTTTGCGCCCGGTCGCTTCATGCGGCGGCGGAGGCTCAACGGGAACCTTCGAAACGAGCTCGCGACCTGGCACAACTTATTTCTTGTCGCTTAATGCAGCCACACCGGGCAATTCCCTGCCCTCCAGTAATTCAAGCGACGCGCCACCGCCGGTGGAGATGAACGTCATCTTGCCGGCAAGCCCGGCTTGTTTCACCGCCGTCACCGAGTCGCCGCCGCCGATAATCGTCGTCGCGCCCGATTGTGCGAGCGCTTCCGCGATTGCGATTGTCCCCTCGCCGAACTCCGGAATCTCGAAAACTCCAAGCGGCCCGTTCCACAGAATCGTTTCAGCCTTGGCAATTTCCTCCTGGTAAAGCGCAATCGTCGCAGCGCCGATATCGACTGCCTTCCATCCATCACTGATCCCATGTTGCGGCGAAAGCCGGCTTGTGTTTCGCATGTCTGCGCCGGGCCGAATTTCATCTGCTTCGACGGCATCAATCGGAAGCAAGAATTTCACACCGTGTTTCTTCGCCATCTCGAGAAGCTCGCGCGCAAGATCGAGTTTGTCCGATTCGACCTTGCTTGCGCCCACCGGAATGCCCTGCGCCTTTAGAAACGTGTTTGCCATCGCGCCGCCAATCAGGATGACATTGGCCTTTTCCATCAGTGCCTTTAGAACTCCAATCTTATCCGAGACCTTGGCACCGCCTAAAATGACAACAAACGGCTTGGCCGGATTCTCAAGTCCATCCCGCAAGTGTTTCAATTCTTTTTCCATCAGAAAACCCGTCGCCGATTCGCTCACGAATTTTGTGATCCCCACTGTGGACGCGTGCGCACGATGAGCGGCGCCAAACGCGTCGTTGACGTAAAGGTCGCCGAGACCGGCCAGCGCTTTGGCAAAATTCGGATCGTTCGCCTCTTCCCCAGGCTGGAATCTGACGTTCTCCAACAGCGCGACGTCACCGTTCTGCATATGTTCGACGATTTTTTCCGGCACCTCGCCAACCGCATTATGGCTGAAAATGACTGGTTGATGGATCAACGAATGCAAATAATCGCCGATCGGCCGAAGCGAATATTTTTCAACCGGTTTCCCCTTTGGTCGGCCAAAGTGCGACATCAAAATCGTTTTCGCACCGTGCTCTCGCAGATAGTTGATCGTGGGCAAACTTTCGCGAATCCGCGTGTCATCGGTGATCCGGAGTCTGCCCGCGCGCACTTCGGTCGGCACGTTGAAGTCCACTCGCACCAGCACACGTTTTCCGCGCACGTCGAGATCACGAAGTGAAAGCTTCGTCATTTCCTAATTGAAAACGATTACGAGCAGGAGGACGAGCAACATTGCACGGCCTATTCCGCCAGCATTTCCATCAGTTCCACACAGCGATTGCTATAGCCCCATTCGTTGTCGTACCAGCCGACCACTTTCACGAAGCGGTTCCCAAGCATAAGCGTCAATTGGCTGTCGAAAATACAGGAATGTGGATTGCCCACGATATCTTGCGAAACGAGTGCTTCATCGCTGTATTCGACCACGCCTTTGTAGCTTTTAGCTGACGCAGCTTCTTTGAACGCGGCGTTGATCGCATCCACGGTCGCGTCCTTCTCCAGCGCGGCGGTGAGATCCGTG
>QHRI01000298.1 GCA_003221375.1 Verrucomicrobiota bacterium | reverse complement strand
GCAGCACTGCCGCCACGGCAGCTGGATACGAGGCAAGGGAACGAACATCTAGGCGGAGCATGAGACTGTGAGCGCGTTCCATGCAGATGCGCCACAACGGTTGGCGGAGCATTTCGTCGCGCTGCCGGCGATGAAATTCATGCAGGAAATTCTCGAAATAGCCCGGCGGCGGTTGTTCGTAGCGCTTCAATCGAAGCAGCCTCGCGATTTCGTTATCGTCAAACTCGTTCATTTTTCAGCGCGGATTAGGAAACAGGATTCTTCCGAAATTCGTCCAGATAATTCTGTAGCTGTCGATTCGCGTAGAAGAGCCTCGAACGTACCGTTCCTTCCGAGACGCGCAAGATTTTACTAATCTCTGCGTGGGGCATCCCCTGGATATGGAACATGGTAACCACGGCTCTGTGTTCATCAGACAATTTCATCATGGCCTCGTTCAATCTTCGCTGCAGCTCGGACAAGTCTGCTTCGCGCACGGGACTGCTCGTGGCTGTGCTTTCCAGGAACTCCTTGTCGTTTTGAATACTCGCATCAACGTCGTCCAGGCTCAGTTGAAAACGACGCCCGCGCTTCTTCAGAAAATTGAGCGTCATGTTTACAGCGATGGAATGAATCCATGTGTAAAAGGAGGATTTGCCACGGAACCCGCGAATCGCGCGATAGGCTTTGGCAAAAATGTCCTGCAAAAGATCGTTCGTGTCCTCGTGATTCGAGGTCATGTTGTACACCAAGCCGTAAAGGCGCGGAGTGTATTTGATGACCAGTTCGTCGAAGGCGCCGGCATCGCCCGATTGCGTACGCTTTACCAACTCCTGATCTGGATCGACCCGCGGCTGGTCCATTGTCTCGCGCTTAGACTTAGCACGAGCGCCGAGGCCAGACGACAACAAATCGGCAATCCGTCGAGCAGGTAAGGCGAGAGCAGGATCCATAGTGCAATCGATCACCGCCGATCGCGGATCGACATCAGCCAGAGCAAGTTCCCAAGCGCAGCGATAAAAGCCGCTACGTACGTGAGCGCAGCCGCGTTGAGTACCTTATTGACACCCATCACTTCCTCCCCGGGCCGGACGATGCCCATCTGTTGCAAAATGATCTTTGCCCGCCGGGAAGCATCGAATTCCACGGGTAGGGTGATTATTTGGAAGACCAGTAGAATCGCATAGCAATAAATACCGAGTGTGATCAAACCAGTAATGTGAAAGAACAATCCACCCAGGATCACGAACGGCAGCATTTGTGACGCGACCATTGTCACCGGCACGATCGCCATGCGCGCTTTCAATGGCGCGTATGCTTTCGCGTGTTGAATAGCGTGTCCCGTCTCATGTGCGGCAATGCCCAGCGCCGCGACTGAAGGTGTGTGGTAAACGCTGCTGGAAAGATGCAGCTTCTTGTCCCTCGGGTCGTAATGGTCCCCAAGAAAACCATCCGTCTCCACGACCTCCACATCCGGAATCTGCGCTGCCTGCAGAATTTCACGCGCGCATTCCGCGCCGGTTATGTTTGAGCTCGCCCGCACTTCGCCCCATTTACGGAATGCGCTTGTAACCCGAATCTGTGCCCAAATCCCGATGATCAACGGGACGCCGATATAGAGCAGCCAATGAGATCCAAGACCGAAACCGTATGGATAAAACATACCGAGCTTAATTTAATGTATCGAAGTCAGTTGTCACTTTACGGCTGGAACAAATTAGACGCGCAATCCCGCGCTTCGTTCATTCAGAGGTGGGATTTTCCTCCCTGGAAGCGATGCAAAACCTTGGCGCCGAAGGCGCATCTGGCCTGGCATCGCATTGAGGAGAACGCGTTTCGCCTAGATTTCTAACCGCTTTGGGAATCGCGATAGAATTTTGCAACCTGTCTTCGTAACCAAAACCACGTCTTCAATCCGCACGCCGCCCAGTCCTGGATAATACAGGCCCGGCTCGACGGTCACCACTTGTCGCTCTTTTAGAACGACTTTCTGCAAGCGCGGATGCTCGTGGATTTCCAGCCCAAGGCCATGCCCAGTGCCGTGAAAGAATCCGACGCGCCGGCCTCTGCGCACTTCTGTTGGAAAACCGCGCTTGGCGAAAAATTCCTGAATCGCTTTGTGAATCGTCATCCCATCGACTCCCGCCTTGATTCTCTTCAAAGCAAGCGCCTGACCGGCCTTCACTGTATCCCAAAGCTTTCGCTGAGCTTCGCTCGCGCGTCCGCGCAAAACCGTGCGCGTCATGTCGCCAAAATATCCCGTCTTCGCGTCGCGCGGAAAAACGTCGAGGATAATCAATGAGTCCGCGTAAAGCGGACCGTAACCCCGCTCATGTGGATCACACGCCTGATCGCCGCCGGCGACGATCGTACCGGTCGGAAGGCCGCCCGCGCGCAGGATCGCAGAATCAATTTCGGCACGGAGCGTTTCAGAAGTCAGAGTTTTGCCGTTCCAGCGCAATCGTTTTCCGGCTCCAGGCTTGGACCTTTTCAAAACTTCAATGGCGCGTTTGAGTCCTTGTTCAGTTATTCGCGAGGCTCGACCCATCATTTCCACTTCCTTTTCCGATTTCGCCTCGCGCTCCGGCCAGAAAAACCCGTTAGTCGCGCGAACACGGATCTTGTTCGAAGCGAGTTCCTCAGCGTATCCGAGAGCAAAATTTGCGGGGACAACTACTGATTTTACGCCTCGTTTTTTGAGGAAATGCGTCAG
>QHRI01000297.1 GCA_003221375.1 Verrucomicrobiota bacterium | reverse complement strand
GGATAGAAGCACGGCGCGCCCGCCACGGCGGGCAAGCTCTGCCGTGGCTACAACGTCGACAATTGCGTGTTATCGCCCTAACCTTGATGAATGACATTTCTAGAACGTGTGGACGCGGACCTGAAAGAGGCAATGCGCGCCAAGGACACGACAAAACTAGGGGTCTTGCGGATGCTTAAATCTGCATTGAAATATGCCGCCATTGCTAAGTCAGGCGCGGAAGCCGAGATCAGTGACGCCGAAGCAGTACAGGTCATTCGCAAACAAGTGAAGCAACGCCAGGATTCCATTGAGAGTTTCGAGAAAGCCGGCCGCGCTGAACTGGTGGAAAAGGAGAAACAGGAACTCTCGATCTTGAACGGCTATTTGCCACAGCCAATGAGCGCCGATGAAATTTCGAAGGTCGTCCGTGAAACAATTGCAGAAACAGGCGCTACCTCGCGCGCACAAATGGGCGCGGTGATGAAAGCGCTGCAGGCGAAAGTAGCCGGTCGCGTTGACGGCAAAGCGCTGAGCGCTGAAGTGCAAAAGCAACTGCAATGAAGCAAACGCTCAACGCTCAACGCCGAGCGCTCTACGCCGAATGGCTGCCTTCTGAATTGGGCGTTGGACGTTGGACGTTGGGCGTTGGACGTTTTTGGTTTTGTCCATGCTGACTGCCATCATCGTCGCAGCCGGTGGCAGTCGCCGCATGGGTTTCGACAAGTTGTTCGCAACGATTGTTGGCAGACCGGTCATCGCACATACCATCGGCGCATTTGAGCGGGCCGGCTCTGTCGGCGACATCATTGTTATCGGTCGCGAAGGTCGACTTGATAAGATCAAAGCCATCGTTCGCGATGAAAATTTCAAAAAAGTCCGGTCGATCGTTCCCGGCGGTAAACATCGTCAGGATTCTGTTCGCGCCGGCCTGGATCATCTCGCGGCTGGCGCGAAATACGTCGCTGTTCACGATGCTGCTCGCCCGTTGATCACCCCGGAACAAATCGAGTGCGTCCTTGAGCAATGTCGGATGCACGCCGCCGCGAGTCTGGCTGAGCCAATCAGTGACACACTCAAATATGCCGACTCCGAATTTTTCGTTACTGGCCCAGTAGATCGACATCAGTTGTATGCCATGCAGACACCACAAGTTTTCGAGCGGCCGTTGATTGAGGGCGCGTATCGAGCTGTCTACGCAGAGAATGTTTCGGTTACGGACGAGGTTTCAGCGGTCGAACGGCTCGGTCGCAAGGTTATTCTGGTTCCAAACAAAGACTTAAATTTCAAAATCACTTATCCGCGAGATTTGAATCTTGCGGAATTTGTTCTAACGCAACGAATCCGGGCTGCCGTAGATTAAGTCGGGCTACTCTGGCTCGGTGAAGGCTAAGCGACCATTGGATCGATGGGCACAAGCGGACGAATCAACTCGACTACGGATTCGACATCTTTGCGTCTGAAACGTCGGCCGCGTTTTCGAATCTTTGCCGTTTCAAGTTCGCTGACGCGGAAGAGCTGGCCGTGTTTCCAAACCCAGGCATCGGGATTATAAGGGCCGATGCGGCGCGGATCGGTCCAGGTATGGATCGACAACAAGTTGCGTGTCACAGCCGCGGCGATATGCATTGGACCGCTTTCCACGCTCATGACAAATCGCGCGACGCGAATAAGCCAGACTACCTGAAGCAGTGAAGTTTGCCTGGTCAGATCAACGCAATTTTCCGGCGTATTAATTCTGGCGCGCGTTTGCCCAACGAGCACCACGCGAGTTGGCGCGAGCGCACGGCAAAGTTCCTCGATCGCTGCGTTTGAAAGCGATTTGTCCTGACTGTGAGCGAAGGGATGAAGAAGAACGAATGGCGGATGTGCATCGAAGCGCGGCAGTGGATCTCCACTTGGAACCGAGCATCGAAGCGATTCGCCGGCCACGGCACCGGTGCATTCGGCCAAGTTCAGATAGCGCTCCACAGGATGACTGCGGCGATCCACACGGGCGATGCGGTCGTAAAGCCAGATCGCCGCCCCGCCGAGGGCGTGGCTCATCCCGCAGATATCTTTTGCACCGCTGACTTTTGCAATGAACACGCTTCGTAGCAGCCCGTCGAAATCGAGCGCGAGATCGGGTCGCAATTTCCGGGTTCTCTTTAACCACGCTAGTAAACTCTGCGCCGCACCAAGACTTCGGAGCTCGCCACGTGGAAGCAAATGAACATGATTTATATCAGGATTTCCCCGGAGCAGGGGAGCGAGCTCCGGATTGATGACCCATGTGATCTCAGCGTGCGGATGTGCTTCGCGAATCAATGCGATTGCGGGAAGCACATGAACGATGCTACCGAGCGGGCCAGACTTGATGATTAAGATGGATTTGGGGCTCAGGTTGCGTCCTTCGCCGACTAGCTTTCGCATAAAGCTAGGTTGAATCGAAAGGCATCAGTGGCCAGGAGAGTAATTGGGTCTTTGGGGTTCGTCGTCTGGCGTCAACGCCCAATTGCAAGCCGCTCGGCCAGGAGGCGCGGCAGACCTGCTTCGGCAATCTTCTTTTGCACGGCCGCGAGATCATATTTTACGCGAAACTGTTGGACGAGATTGTTCTCCGTGTCGTAAATGCAGTACGCTGCGCGCCAGTTTCCATCGCGCGGCTGGCCCACACTACCCATGTTGATGAAATACTTTTTGGCTGGTTCGATGCGAACGTGCTCGACTCTTTCCCTGCGAACATTTTCATCCCGAATAAATACCATCGGCACATGTGTGTGCCCGAAGAAACAGACGGTGGTGTGCTGGTAGGTGAAACTCGCGGCTGCATCGAGGTTATTAAAAACGTAGCCCCACTGCCCCGGCGTATCAGCGATCACGGGTCCACGCAATGGCGCGCTCTGCGATTTCATTAAAATCGCCGGGTGGCGCGAGACGTGATGCCGCATCATCATGATTGCCTTTCACGACAGGGCAATCCAGTTCGCGAATGACTTTCACGCATTCCCCTGGGCTGGCGTTATAGCCGACCACGTCGCCCAGACACACGAACCGCGTGCATTTGCGCCCGCGTGCGTCAGCCAACACCGCTTCCAATGCCTCGAGATTGGCGTGAACATCGCTGAGAATGGCAAAGCGCATAGGAGCCTGTTAACTCGTTAAAAAGTTGAAAGGTTACAACGAAATCGATTCGATGCTTCAACGATTTTAACGCTTCGACGTTTTTACGCTTGAAAGGCCTCATCGTTCAACTATTTAACGGGTCCGCCCTTCCTTTTCGGGAATTCGCTGTTCCTGCGGGATCTCGAGCTAGTCTTCCAGAAATTTCAGGCGTGAAATCAGAGTGGGCAACCGTTCCTGCTCGCCCTCGTCATATAGGCTGCGCAAGCGTTGATATGCCTCGCGCTCGTGCCCTTCCCAGTAGGAAAGCTCGTAAGCTGAGAAGCGCCGGTCGTACGTCGCTGCACCCGGCAAAGCCGCCGCCCTGGCGTAGAATTCTGAAGCGCGCCTGTGATCTTTGTATTTCTCCCTGTAAAGCCGGGCTAGCGCTTCATAGAGCTGAGGCCGATCGGGGTTATTTTTTATCCCGCGTTCAAGGAAATCTTTTCCGAGTCCGAAATATTCGCGCTGTGCTTTGACCCGTAGCGCCAGCCTTGGCTGGGTCTGATCGTTCATGGCCGCTA
>QHRI01000381.1 GCA_003221375.1 Verrucomicrobiota bacterium | reverse complement strand
CACGATTGTCACCCCAGCCGGATATTGTCGATCAAGCGAGTTTTCCCGAAGACCACAGCAAGCGCGAGCAATGAATTCGCTCTGACCGGGTCGACCGATTGAAAGGTTTCCGCATCGACAACTTCCACATAATCAATCCGCGCAAGTGGGGCTTCGCCGATTACTTTTCGCGCAAGATCGACCACGTCCCTCGCGGATGTTTTGCCGGCATTTGCCGCAGCAAACAAAGCCTTGTGCAAAACGGTGGCCTGCTCGCGCTCGTCCGCATTCAAATACTGATTGCGCGAGCTGCATGCCAAGCCGTCGTCGTCGCGCACCGTAGGCACTGCAATAATACTTGTCTTGAAGTTGAGGTCGCGCACCATGCGGCGAATGATCGCCAGTTGTTGAAAGTCCTTCTCACCAAACAAAGCGGCGTCCGCTGAGAGAATGTTGAATAACTTCGCGACAACTGTGCAAACACCACGGAAATGTCCGGGCCGCGATTTGCCCTCCAGCGTGTTTGAAAGAGATGATTCCTCAATGAACACGGAGCGATCGTCACCGTACATCTCCGCAACACTGGGGCGAAACAAAAGATCGACCCCAGCTTTCTCACAAAATTCTTCATCCGTTTTTTCCGGTCTCGGGTAGCGTTCGTAATCGCTTCCGGGTTCGAACTGCAGCGGATTAACGAATATGCTGAGTGCCACCTCGCCATCGTGGCCAGCGTGCTCACGGGCGACTCGGACCATTTCCCCATGCGCCTTGTGTAAAGCGCCCATCGTGGGAACAAGCACGCGGCATTTTGCGTTCGGCTGTGCCTGCGCCTGGGCGATTGTAGTAACGATCCGCATATTTATCATCCCGAGCGAAGTCGAGGAAATCTCCGGATTTTTTCTCCCCTAATCAACTCTGACTCGACCCGGCTAGCCGGCTTCCAGCCAGACCGCCTGCCGGCCAACGCAGAATTTCTTGTGACCGAAATCTTGCCACCCCGCTCGCACAGCAAGATCACGCATCTCAGAAAAGGAGAAAGCTCGACGGGCAGAGAGTCGCGCATCGTAGCGCGTCATCGGTTCGCGGAAAATCAGCGCAGTCAAAAGATAAACGCCTGCGACGAGTGAAGAGCTACGTCGCAAATCTGACACCAGGACAAACCGTTTGGATAGCTGGCGGCATCTGCCCAAGAGCCGTACGGCATCTTCGTCGCTGAAATGGTGAAGCGCCAGCGTACAAATCGTGATGTCATATGCTTCGATTGGGTTCCATTCGAGAACGTTGGCTTCGCGGTAAGAAATCTCCGGATAATCGGCGCTCAGTCTTCTGGCGATTTCCAGTGTGGCAGGCTGGCGATCTAACGCATCCATCTCTACCGTGGCGCTAATCTTTCGCGCATAATCGACAATCAATCGTGGGATATCGCCAGATCCCGTTGCCAGATCCACGATTCGCAATTTGTCGGCCGGTTTGATCCAGTCGCGAACAAAATCCAATACAAGGCGATAGCTTCCGAACCAGCGATTCAATTGCCGAATACGTTTCAGATCGCACTCCAGTTCTGCAGAGACGGGCTGATCCCGGTCCATCATCTCCAGTACTTCCGGATCGAAACTTCGCTTCATTTCTGCAGCGGCGTTTCTATCGAGGCCGAAGGCTCAATGGAACTGTCATCGACTGCCCTATAACGACAGGAATTTTCGCCACGATTCTGGGAGCGCTGCGGTTTCCACCTCACTCGCAATGCGCCCTTCAAATTCCGGGCGGAAAACTGTGCTCGTGCCATAAACCATGATCGCGTCTTCTGTGCCTTCAACGCGAATGGCGTGCGCCACACCCGGTGGAATTACGACGCCGACATTGTTATTGCTGCGATGATTGTCGCCGTCCACAAAGAAACGCATCACCCGCCGCGGTAGTCCCGCGCGAATGTCGAATAGAATTATCTCGAAGCGGCCCTGAATAAAGAACATGACGTCCCATTGCTCGTTGTCGTAGCTTCGCGCTGAATAATTATCCGGCTCACTGACGTACAAGCCGCGCAACCAATCTACTGGATCGCAATTTTCTGGAATGCTGGGGGGATGCACGTGGAAACCCTTGGCAGTTCCCGCAAACAGTCGCGCAGCTGACCATTGCCTGGGCCAGAGGCCAATCCGTGCGAGAATCCCTTCGTCGCGCCGTACAAATTCGCCAAAAAGTCCGCGGTGCCGCTGCGG
>QHRI01000030.1 GCA_003221375.1 Verrucomicrobiota bacterium | reverse complement strand
AATATTCAACGTGATCGGTTCGCTCGGGCCGCCAAATTCCTTGGATTTTCTTCACCAGTTCGGTTGTCTTCGCGCTCATTTGTTCCAGCGAATGCTGAAGCGACGCGAACGAGGTAGCTACTATGCTGGCATTGCTTGAAAAATGCAGCACACGCGCCATTTCAGTGTGCGTCTCGCCATCCGCGCCGGCAAACGTCATGGCCAGGGCGGTTTCAATCGAGTACGGTGAGACGCAAACGTTCTGTTCGCCGGTAGCGAGCTGTCGATAAAGCTCGGCCGCGAAGTCGTTCGTTGCCTTTGTCGCGAGGTCAAAGTTTGGCGCTGCATGCCCCATAACAGCGACTAACGCGCTGGATACCTGCAAGATCAAAGAGCGTTTCATACCAGCATGAAACACTTAAATTGTGAAGCTTGCGACGCTAATTCGACATATTGAAGACGGTGCGTTCTGTGTGACAATTTCTTCATGGACGAAGCGAAAATCCCGACGCGCAGCGATATTTCCGATTCTGATAAGTGGGACCTGACGCAACTTTTTGCCGATGTCGGCAAATGGCAGGAGGATTTTGCCTGGCTGCAGCGGACATATCCAAAGCTTCAGGAGTGGAAGGGCAGAGTAGGGGAGTCGGCGCAAACGGTGGCGTCAGTGCTCGAGTTCGAAAAGTCGCTCGATTTGAAGATCGAACGCGTCTATCACTTCGCGTCGCTACAACTGGCAGAGGACAGCACCAACAACGAATACCTTGCGCGGATTGGGCAGGTTCAGAATCTGCTGACGAAGATTGGCGAAACGGCAGCGTTTGTTGTTCCGGAAATTCTGGCGATCGACGACGAAACGTTCGACAAATTCATTGCCGCTCCCGCACTCGCTCAGTGGCGAATCAAGTTGCACAAGATTCGGCGAATGAAGCCGCATGTGCTGTCAGTTCCCGAGGAACGCCTTCTTGCGCTGGGGAGTGTCGCACTGAGCGGTTATGACGACACCTTTTCGCAATTGACCGATGTAGACATGAAGTTCGGCGTTCTGGTTGATGAGAAAGGGCGCGAGAAACCGCTTACCCAAAGCTCGTTCAGCTCATTTTTGGTCAAGCGCGATCATGAATTGCGCAAACGCGCGTTCCATCAATTCTATTCAGAATTTCGCGATCATCAGTACACACTCGCCGCGTCACTCGCTTACGCCGTCAAGGCGGATGTCTTCCACGCGCGAGCACGACATTACTCGTCTGCTCTCGAAGCAACGCTGTTTCCAGATGATATGCCTGTCGCGGTTTACGACGGCTTGATTCAAGCGGTTCGCGCGAATTTGAAACCGCTCTTTCGCTATTTCGATTTGCGTCGCCGCGCGCTTGGGTTGGGCGAGCTGCATCACTACGACACGTACGTTCCGTTGGTTCCGGAAATCGAGACGCGCTTCACGTTTGATCAGGCTGCAGAGATGGTCTTAAGCGCGCTCGAACCACTCGGGAAGGAGTATGTCAGTGTGCTCGCGGAAGGCCTGCGCACCGGTCGCTGGTGCGATCGCTACGAAAATAGAGGCAAACGCAGCGGCGCGTTTTCATCCGGAAGCTACCAGGCGCCTCCCTACATCCTGATGAATTATAAGGAGGACGTTTTCTCCGACGTTTACACGCTGGCGCACGAAGCTGGTCATTCCATGCATAGCTGGTTCTCGCAAAATTCGCAGCGATTTCAGGATTATGAATATCCGATTTTTCTGGCCGAGGTGGCATCGACATTCAACGAGGAGCTTCTCACCGACCATTTACTGAAAACAACGAGCGATCCGAAGATGCGTGCCTACATCATCAACAGGCAAATCGACGACCTGCGAGGCACACTTTTCCGGCAAACCATGTTTGCTGAGTTCGAGAAAATCATCCACGCCTTCGAAGATAGCGGCGACGCGCTGACGCTCGACGTTTTCAGGTCGCAATATCACAAGCTCCTCGAAGCGTACTTTGCCGAAAATCTCGTGCTCGATGCCGAGCTGGATTTGGAATGCCTGCGTATTCCGCATTTCTACCATGCGTTTTACGTTTATAAATATGCAACAGGAATTTCCGCTGCGGTTGCGCTTTCGCAGCGCGTGCTGTCCGGCGAATCCGGAACTGTAGAGGCATATCTTAATTTTCTGCGCTCCGGCGGCTCGAAGTTTCCGCTCGAGACGTTAAAAGTGGCAGGTGTGGACATGACCAGCTCTGCACCAATCGAGAGCGCATTGCGTTTGTTTGAACAGCGGCTCGACGAATTGGAAGCCCTGCTGCCGTAGGTCGTCCAAGTGTCGACGCTATGGCGGCAGCCGTGTCGGCTGCGTCTTAGATATTGCAGGCGGCATGCCTGCGACTACAAATTCGCTCAATGCAGTTCGGTGCCGATGACCTTCGCCAAAGATTGGAGCCAGTGTTCCGGAACAACTTCGAAAGGTTCGGAGAGCTCGGAGCCGCCGTGTCTATCTGGCAAGATGGGAAACCAATTGTAGATCTCCACGGTGGATTTTGCGACGCCCGCCACGAAAAGGCATGGGAAGCTGACACGGTCGTACTGGTCTGGTCGGCCACCAAGGGTATTGGCAGCGCGTGTGCGTTGCATGCGCTGCAGGAGCACAGGATTAACATCGACAGGCGCGTGACGGAGTTTTGGCCAGAGTTCGCTCACGCTGACAAAGAAAAGATCACCCTCTCACAATTGCTTTCGCATCAGGCCGGGCTTTGCGCTTTGGATGCGCAAGTTGACATACTCGATTACAGCGCAGTTATCAGGGCGCTCGAAGTGCAAAAGCCATTGTGGTCGCCGGGGACTGCACACGGCTATCACGCTCGTACGTTTGGATTCTTACTCGACGAACTCGTGCGTCGCATTACAGGGAGAACTTTATCGCAGTATTGGCGCGAAGTTTTTGCGCAGCCACTCAATCTCGATCTTTGGATCGGCTTGCCCGAAGAAGAGAATTCACGCGTGGCGACAGTTTACCCAGCAAAAAGCGGAAGGCCTCCGGAACCGAAGCAATTTTACAGCGACCTGACTAAACCCGGCACCCTGGCGCGCAAAACGTTTACGTCGCCGTACGGATTGAATTCAGTCAGCGGGATGAACACTCCTGAACGCCGCGCGCAGCCAATCGTTTCGTTTGGCGGGATCGGAAGCGCGTCGGCGCTGGCGAAATTCTACGCCATGCTTGCGAATGGGGGGCAGCTCGATGGGCAAACCTTCTTCTCAGAAGAAACAGTCGCATGGATGACCGCGACGCTCGCGGATGGCATGGACCGCGTTTTTCAAATACCGACAGCGTTTTCAGCCGGCTTCATGAAAGATCCGCGGACCGCTATGCGAAGACTGTTCGGGACGTCCCCGGGCGCTTTTGGGCATCCCGGTGCTGGTGGTGTCCACGCGTTCGCCGATCCCGAAAACAGGCTCTCATTCGCCTATGTGATGAATCAAATGGAGCAATCGCTTCTGCCCAACGAAAAATCGCTGCGCCTGGTGGACGCGATTTATCTGTAGCCGCGTCTCTGTGAGACGCGCAACGCCGCGTGAGATGGGAATATGCGCGCCTACGCTTCGCAGAGCGAAGCGGCTACAGTTCGCCAATGATTGTGAGTGCGATGTTTCGCCGGTGCGGTGCGCTACGATGTTCGAAGAGGAAAATTCCCTGCCAGGTCCCGAGATGCATTTTGCCATTAACAATCGGCACCGTCTCGCTGGTGCGCGTCAGGACCGTACGGATGTGTGACGGCATGTCGTCGCTGCCCTCGGAGCTGTGTGTGAAGTACTCCAGATCTTCCGGCACGAGGCGATTGAAGAATTCCTCCAGATCACGTCGTGCAGTTGGATCGGCATTTTCCATGATAATCACGCTGCAACTGGTATGTTGGACAAAAACGGTCGCCGTTCCGTTTCGCACTCCGCTCTTGTCGATCTTCGACTGCACTTCGTCCGTGATTTCGTAGAGGCCCTTGCCGTCGGTACGAACTTCAATTCGATCGTGGCAGATGCCCATAGCCGAACAAAGCCCCAACGCAGGCCCTTGTCATCCAGAGCCGTGCAGACGGCGAGGGATCCCCAGAGGGTGGTCGATCACACAAGGTACACTTACGTAGCGCCGGCAACTTACCTGAAGTTCTTTGCTTCGCTCAGGATAACACGCTTTTGGTCTTTTTGAGTCAGCGGCACCCTTTCGACAAAGGCAGACCAGACTCCCGTGCGCGCGTTGATTTGCGGGCGACGATGGCCTAATGCATACCGATGCGAGGCGATCTGGAACGGGTGTTGTTTGATGAGCCGGCGATTCATCGACGGTTGCACGATATCGCCGCGCAAGTTTCCAATGACTATCGCAAGCGAGAACTAACCGTGATCGCCGTATTACACGGGAGTCTGATGTTCGTTGCCGATCTGCTTCGTCGAATTCCTCTTCCCATGAAATTGGAGTGCCTGACCGTGTCGAGTTATCGCGGAAAAACGCAGACCAGCGGTGACGTCATTTTCAAGGAGATCCCCCTGCCGGAGGTCGCGGGTCGAGATGTTTTGATCGTGGATGATATTCTCGACAGCGGTCACACGCTCGCAGCGGTTCGCGAGACGTTGGAGACAGCCAAGCCGCGCAGCATTCGGGTATGCGTGCTGTTGAGTAAAAAGAAGCAGCGCGCCCGGGAGGTTGATGCCGATTACGTGGGATTCGAAATCGAAGACGAATTTGTGGTTGGTTACGGCCTCGACTTCCGGGAACGTTATCGCAATCTTCCCTATATCGGCGTGCTGAGAAGAGAATTACTGGAGCAAGCGGACAGATGAAAGTGCGAGTGCAATTTTACGCGCAGCTGCGCGATCTAGTCGGAATGCGCGAGTTGCATGTCGATGTTGCAGAAGGGTCAACTGTGCACGACTTGCTCGAGCAAATTTATGCGCAGCAACCGAAGCTTTGTGCGCACGACAAAAGCATCTTGATCGGAGCAGGCGTGGAATTTGTGAATCGAAATTACAAACTCTCTCCGGGAGAAGAAATTTCAATCATGCCGCCCGTGCAGGGTGGATGAGAAGCACCAAGTCCCAACGTCCAAGCTCCAAAGAACCACCAAATTTCAAACACCAATCATTCTCGTTCGTAATCCCTCTTTGAAGATTGATCCTTCGAGGTTTTCCGGCTGTTGGATGTTGGCGTTTGGAGTTTTGGCCAGTCAGTCTCGAAAATTTTTGAAATTTGTTGCGACACCAAAGTCGCAGCCACGGACAAATTGAATCACTGCCTGCAGATCGTCTTTCTTCTTTCCGGTTACTCGAATTTGTCGATCTTGCAGCTGGCTTTGCACCTTGAAACCTTGTGATTTGATGGCCTGAATGATTTCCTTTGCCTTGTTTCCTTCGAGGCCCTGCTGAATTTTCAATTCCTGCCGGGCGTGTCCGACTGATGAAATGGCGGGGTCGTTCTGTTCGATATTGCGCAAGTCCACGCCACGCTTTGAAAGTTTGCCGATGACAATTTCACGCAGTCCCCGAAGGTGCCCGGCATCTTGCGCGGTGAGGGTTATCTTATCCGTCTCAGGAAGTATCTCGGCGGTTATGCCTTTGAAGTCGAAGCGGGTTGCTAATTCCTTGCGCGCCTGATTCACGGCATTATCAAGTTCTTGCTTGTCCACTTCAGAGACAATGTCGAATGAAGGCATGACAGTTCGGATGCTGGATATTGATAATTGATGCTCGATGCCAAACCCGCGCGCAAGCAAAAGCCTTATGGATTTGCCTCCACGATCGTAACGTCGCCGTTCGCGGTACGCACTTTGATCGCTGCCTCTCCCCCACCGTTAACTGAGGTGTTGATTTTCTCAGCTCTTGCGGATGCCGCTCGCGCGACCGGGGCATCATCAAAATCGCTGGCGACCCTCCCACGCACTGTTTCGGCCACAAGATAAAAAGCAGCTTTGCTGGGAAGAAACGCCCATGCGTTTCCGCGTCCGATATCGGCCTGGATCGTGAACTTTCCCGGGCCCCACCAATCGTAAGAGAGGGAAAGGTTACCGCGCTGCAGCGCAAGGTCGCTGTCGGTGAAGCAGTTGTGAGCGACCATGCGACCATCGCCTAACCAGGCATGCACACTTCGCCCGTGCATTCCGTCCACGAAAACTTCGCCCGCATCAAGACGCAGTAGCGATATGTTGGCGGTTGCTGGAATCACGATCGTGCAATCCACGGTGCCCGAACGATCAAACAAAGCCCAACTCGGTTTGGGAGGAAGCTTGACGTTGATTGAAACGGAGGTTGGCTGCACAGAAACATCGATCGCGATCTCTTTCAGCCGAGTGCGACTGTAGGCTCTCTTCGTAGCATGGACCTGCAGTTTGTTCGTATTTGAACCGTAGACTAGAACTGCGCCATCGTGGTTTTGAATGCTTATGTCCGTGTTTGGCTGGACTGTGGAGAGCTGCTCGAAAGTTTCCTCCAGGACGGAATTGCTCTCTGAGCCACAACCGGCAAGCGACAACAGCAGCACGGCAACCATCTGCCGAAACTTAGGCGCTTTAATGAGAGGTGACTGCACGCACAAACTTTATCAGTGCGTGCAGGTTGTTCATCAAGGGTTCCTGCAAAAGGCGCGAGTTATTCTGATGAGCGCTCCGGCTCCAGTTCCTTGTGCAGAGCTCGATACGCTTCTTCTTCAGCCGTACTCCATGGCCCACTTTGATCGACAAACCAATGCTTCGCCGCGTCGGCTTGGCCGATCTTCGTTTTCGCGCAACGATGATCGATGATTTGATAATAACGATTGCCGATCTTCTCGTCTCGATCTTTCACCCAAAGACCAGCTTGATTTACAACGTCCGCTAATTCCTCTGAATTGTCCGGTAACAACGCCGCGGCCTTGATCGCCAGAGCGCCAGCAATCAGCCGATAATGAAAACGGATGTCGGGCTCGATCTTGTTCGCAGCGAGGCGCTGAATTTCCTTTTGGGACGCTTTCAGCGCGATCGGAATGCTTTTCTTTTTTTCATTGCCATCTTTATCATACGAGACCTGTTGGTAGAAACCGGAACGCCGCTGTTTGGCCAGATCGGGAAAGTCAAACGCACCGCTGTCGACGAACGCGTCTGGCGCGACCTCAGTCCCCATCAATTCCATCCCGTCGTAGCGCGCGAGCCATGCTGCGGTGAACCATGCGTGCGCGCGGTCGGTTTTGGAAAGTTTTTCGTTGCCGCCGTCTTTCAATGCCTTCACGTACTTTTCGAGGACTTTGTCGTACGGCGGCGACATGTACGGTCCGGCGTCAGCGTAACGCTGTTCACGAACCAACCGGCGGCCGAGTAAATACCTTAGCTTCGCGTTGTAATCTTCGCCCTCTTTCGGAGGCGGAGTCGCGGGCAAAGCTTCGACATATTCTTTCAATTCTTTCGTGGTAAGAACGCGTTCTGCCACAAACGCGGCATCGTTCCAAAGATGTCCTTTGAAAAGCGTATCGAGCGCTTGAACAAAATCTCCTCGCGCGAGGCGAAGGCCACCGAGATCGCCATGTGCGCTTTGGCCCCAGCCCCAATCTGGGCCTTCGGGAAAGTAATCGTATTCCGTCCACTTCTCGTCAGTGCCTTCGGTCGGGGTATAGGCTGGCGCACTCCCCAGCGATTCCACTGCTTCCGCCATGCTCTTTGCGGCTTCGGCGAGTTTGCCAGCGCGACGTTGCAACTTTGCCCGTAACCACAATGCGGCGGGGTTGTCGCCTTTACTCAACTCCAGCCAATGCGCTGCACCCTTGTAGTCCCCGTTGTTGTATGCAACCCAGGCGAGATACTCCGCGTCTTCGATGCGGGCCAGTTTCGCTTGGTCGATAATGTTGAGCCAGCGAGCGCAGCGATTAACCGGCGCCGCTTCTGAGTCGGACGGATAAAGATCGGGCGAGGTGGCAGTCGCCAAAATGTGCACCGTCACCAATCGCCGCAGCAACGGATCCTGCGCCGCTGATTCTAACTTCGAGACTTCCTTCTGTTCTTCCTCCTTTTTTTGCTCGTCGTTCCAGGCACTTCTCTCGTTTGCTTCCGCACCGTAATTCAACATCCCTTCGACTGGCTCACGATCAGGAACGAGCGCTTTCAGCGAAACAACCGCGCTCGGGTCGCCAAGAGCAAGTTGGGTCAAAAATAGTGGAGCCGCTTTCTCCGGGTGCTCTTGCTTCCATTCGGCGCGGCCTTCCCATCCGTAACTTTCCGCCGCCAGGCCTAACGAGTCGGCGAATCCGGCTTTCGCGAATTCGCGCGTGCGCTCAAACCACTGTGACGCGCTTTGATAATCGTTCGTTTTGAGCCCAAGTTTTCCGAGCATGAACGCAGCCCACACCGTGCGATAATGCCGATCTTGCTCAGGTCGTTTGAGTAAATCCTCCCAGGCTTTACGCGCTTCCTCCCAATCTTTATTCAGGAATGCGCCAGCGCCGCGATGGTAATCTGCAAACTCTGAATCGAATTCAGCAGTTGGAGATGTCGACGTAATCGTTTCGCGCGCGAGCTTGTGTTGCTCCTTTGCTTTCGTTGGATCGGGCGGTTTGATTCGCCCTTCCTTCAATGCCGCATCAAAATCTTTAAGATCCGCGTCTTCGGTCGCCTGAGTGACGTTGCTGTTGTCCGATGTTTCCTCGTCGCTTTTTTGCTCGGCCTTTTCTGAAACGACACGTTTCTCTGTCGGACGAAATTCCTTGGCGAGCCGTCGTACTTCCAAGCCCCAATAGAATTCCGGTGACCCATCCACGTTTTTGCCGCCCGCGTCTAGGTAAAAATCGGGACCGTAATATCCGGTCGCGTGCAATCTGCCCAGGAGGCACAGCGTCGCCACAACTGCCAGTAACAATTTAGCGAAGTGGCTCACTTTGATTTGAGAATTCGATTTGCAGATTAGTCGGTTGGTTGAACCGGAGCCAACCTATTTCGCGGGTCGCGCCCGGTGGTAATCGCTCCATTTCGCAGTTACATTCAAGCTCAGTCGCTCGTCCGCTTCGCCCGCATTCACGATCGACAGATCGATCGGGTTCGCCCCTTCCCGCCGGACGCTAAGTTGATGTTTAGGAGGACGGCCCGCCATCACCGCCGCCAGCGTCGACCAACGCCAGTTGCGCGTGTCGGTCGCAATGGGAATGCGATACCAAATTAATTCGCGTAATTGTGGCGGTCTCGCTTTTTGCCATTGGCAAACGAGCGCCGCGATTTCATCGGCATCAGCGCCGAATTCCAAAATCCGCGTACCCGGTGGCCAGGAACGCTGGACGCTGTCCATGGCCACGGTCAATAGTTTTCCATCACGAGTGTAACCCGCGGCGCAGCGATAGGTCGGCACCGCCACTGAAAAGGGCATCCGCAATTTTCCGGCTCGAGCGATCCACTCGTGTGCCAAGTTTGAGTCGCACAAGGTCGCGTTGCCCCGCGCTGAAATCGGGACCGAATGAACTTGCAATACATAGCCGTCCGTTTCGCGCACTAGGGGAAGAAAATTCGCATCGTACAACCACGTTGGCAGCACAGTAATCACGAACCGGACGGGTTGAATAATCGGCCGCAGCATGGACAACCACGTCCGATAAGCACGGAGGTTCTTTTGCGCGCAGTCAAAGTCGAATTGGAACTCTTCGATTTTCACATTGTGCGCGCGAGCGTTATCGAGAAGTTGTTTCGTAACATCGACAATCACGCGTGCCGGTACGTCATCTGCGCGGAACGGCCCGGCAAAATGCGCAATGCGAAGTGCGACAGAGCAGTGTTGATTCTGCCGCTGCACCGCGTTCCAATCGATTGATGCTTGGACAGTCTCGGGAGTCTTGCCGCCGAAGTTGATCTCTGCGCCAAGCAGAACAACACCATTCAGTCGTCGTTCGGCTTCCGACAGCGAATCAATTACCGCGGACGTCCATTCGCGTTGCCAGATATAGCCGCGTTGTGGCAACGGGTCCGAAACTTCTACATTGGATCGGTGGCACCCCGCGAGAGCGAAGATTGCCACGCAGAAAATTATGATCGCTTTCAAATCTAGACCCAAAGCGTGCGGTCGAACGTCCTGTATTGAATCGCTTCGCTCACGTGCTCGGGCGAGATTTCAGCCTTGCCATCGAGATCGGCGATCGTGCGTGAAACTTTCAGGATCCGATCATAAGCGCGGGCGCTCAGGTTCAATTCGTTCATGGCCAGGCGAATCAGTTCCTGCGAATCCTGAGTCAGTTTGCAGTGCTGCTTAAGCTGGCGCGTCCCCATGCGTGCGTTGCAACTTACCTTCGCATCGCCGCGAAAACGTTCTTGCTGGCGTTGACGCGCGCGAGCAACACGCTCACGGATCGTGACCGACATTTCTTCAGCCCGCTCGCTGGCAACGTCTCGATACTCGACCGCTGGAACTTCAACGTGCAAATCGATGCGATCCAGCAACGGGCCGGAAACGCGCTGGCGATAACGTTGCACCTGGGCCGGACCGCAACGGCATTCGCGTTTGAGATCGCCAAAATAGCCGCACGGGCACGGATTCATCGCGGCGACAAGCATGAACTCCGAGGGAAAAGTGACGCTCCCCGCAGCGCGAGAAACGGTAACTTTCCCATCTTCAAGAGGCTGGCGCATGACTTCCAATGCCGATCTTTTGAACTCAGGCAGCTCATCAAGAAAAAGGACACCGTTGTGAGCGAGACTGACTTCACCCGGGTTTGGAAACGCGCCACCGCCAAGTAACCCGATGTCGCTGATGGTGTGATGCGGCGGCCGAAATGGTCGCGTAGAAACGAAGGATTTCTCGGCATCGAGCAAGCCGGCGATGCTGTGAATCTTTGTCGTCTCAATCGCTTCTTCGAGAGACAGGGGCGGGATGATGGTAGGTATACGCTTGGCTAGCATTGATTTTCCCGAGCCCGGCGGTCCCACCATCAATACGTTGTGACCGCCAGCTACCGCGACTTCGACTGCGCGTTTGACGTGGCCTTGACCCTTAACGTCTGCGAAATCGACGTCATAGCTTTGGTGGGCAGCAAAAAATCCCGTCAAATCAGCGCGCGTTGGAAGCAGAGGACTTTCGCCGCGCAAGAACGCGAATGTCTGTCGCAAACTTTGGACGCCATAAATGTCGATCTTATCGACCATTGCGGCTTCCAGAGCATTTGCCTCGGGAACGAATAATGCGCGCTTACCGCGCCGCCGCGCTTCCAGTGCGACCGGCAGGACGCCTTTAACGGCTCGGACCGCGCCGTCCAACGCGAGCTCACCTACGAAGCTGAAGTTTTCGAAAGGCGAGCTATCCAGCCCCTCTGTCACCGCGATCATTCCAAGCGCGATCGGTAGATCAAAGCTCGGTCCCTCTTTTTTGATATCGGCCGGCGCGAGATTGATCGTCGTGCGACCGCGGGGCCAATAGTAGCCGCTATTGGCTATGGCCGTGGTCACCCGGTCGCGGCTTTCCCTCACCGCAGCGTCGGGAAGCCCAACAATAACGATGTTCGGCTCACCGCCGGCGCCGTTGACCTCAATTTCAACCTCGTATGCGTCCACACCATAAACAGCCGCGGAGTAGATTTTCGCCAACATCGCCGTTGCAGAGTCGCAAAAAATCGGTGCGCGGAAAAGCGTCAAATAT
>QHRI01000380.1 GCA_003221375.1 Verrucomicrobiota bacterium | reverse complement strand
TTTGATCAGAAAGTCGCCCCAGAAAGAACATGGTCGCGACTGTGCCGATGACATACGCGGCGTAAATCAACGTGAGAGTAATTTCAGAAAAGTGAAATTGTTGACGATAGATGACGTAGATTGGCGTCGGTAGCGTGCTTAAGATATAGATGACCGCGACCTCAGCGGCCACAATCCACGCTGTCACATTACCTCGGATGCCATGGCCATGAGACACGGTGTTTCTGTCGCGCGAGAACGTTAATTTTGCCGAGGCGGTGTGTGCCAGATCGCTAACTAGCGCGGGGCAGCTGCGCCAACGAGCTCGGGTTCTTTTACCGGTGGACGCTTGATATGCATGGTCTCGTCGGGGCGACGCTTTTTCGGAACTGGCTCGATCCGCACGGCGCGGCCGATTTCGGCAGATTCGTAGATTGCATTAATTACGCGGACATCCGCCAACCCTTCGTTTCCTGACGGCTCGGGCTCGCGGTCGTGGATGATGCAATCGGAAAAATAAATGAGTTCCGGCGCAAATTGATCGCCTGGTTTGAAGACTTTCTCGCTTGTCTTGCCGTCAATCGTGGTCACGCATTTTGAGTCACCTTGGTACTCGTAAGCGTTCTCCAGCCGAAGCTGTCCTTTCGTGCCAACAAGATCGTAACGACCAACGTCGCTGGAGCCAAAACTGCACGTGAACATCCCTAATCGTTCATGCGGGAACCGTATGATCGCGCCCGTCATTTCCTCGATTTCCGCGAAGCGCTTTTCGCCGTTGTTTGCGGTCAATCCAACCACTTCAATGGGTTCATCGCGGAAAAGGTAACGCGCTGCGTTGATACAATAGACGCCGATGTCGAAAAGAGTGCCGCCGCCCAGATCTTTTCGCGTGCGGATGTTGCCTTCTTTGACCTGGAGACCGAACAACGATCCGAAATAACGAAGCTCGCCGAGGTCGCCCGAGTTTGCGACTCGTACGGCGTGCAGGTTTGCGTCATCGAAGTGGAGCCGATAAGCGATCATTAGCTTCACGTTATTCTGCTCGGCTGCGCGTATCATCGCTTCGCAGTCTTCCTGTGTGGTCGCCATCGGTTTCTCGCATAGTATGTGAACGCCGGTCTTGGCTGCGCGCTCGGTATGTTCGCGATGGAGGATGTTGGGCGTAGCGATGTAAACGGCATCGACATTCTCTTGTCGAGTGCGGTCTCCAGATCGTCGTAGGTGTAAGCCTTTACCCTGTAGCGGTCACTCAATTGCTGCTCCTTTTCAGGATTTCCAGTGACAAGCGCGGCGAGCTCGGAATTCTCCGCGTGCTTGAAAGCGGGTAGCACGGCTGTCTGCGAGATATGTCCCAATCCAACAACGGCGTAGCGAATCTTTTTATTCATGGTGTTCCTTCCTTTCCCTAAAAGATCTTCGCGGCGGAATCGTCGCGCGTGTGCATCGATTTGTATGGCGCGAGACAACTGATGTGCGCTCCAAATGCGAAATCTCTATGACTATGACAAAACTAGAATTCAAGGGCGGTTGGAACGAAGTGAAAGGCAAACTAAAACAGAAATACGCGCAGTTGAGCGATGATGATCTCGCGTTTACCGAGGGGAAGGAGGATGAATTGCTGGGGCGACTTCAACAAAAGCTCGGTAAATCGAAGGAAGATTTGCGAAAGGAGATCGAAGGGCTGTAAGACTCCAGCTGAATTGAGGTGTCAGTGGTAGGGCGCGACCGCCGGGCGCGCCGTAGGCAACGCCCTCTAAAGAGGGCAAGCACGAGCATGAATAAGAGTCGGAATCGCAAACGCCTGGGTTACAATTTGCGAAGTTGTGATATATTCTTCCAATGCAAACGCCTGAAATCACCGCCTATTTAAAGACCTATTGTGGTTGGAGCGCCGGGGTGCGCGCCGTGCTGGCCAAGTACAATCTTCCGCATACGGAAAAGGACATTATCCAGAACCCTGCATTCCGATGGGAAATGGAAACCAAGAGCGGCCAGCCGCTCTCGCCCTGTGTGGAAATTAACGGGCACATGCTGGCGGATGTCAGTGGTGAGGAAGTCGAACGGTACTTGATCGACAATAAACTCGTCCAACCCAGCGACGCGGCGACAGACGTGCCCACCAATGCGGCCTGCGCAACCGAGCAACATGAGGGCGTTGTGAAGCTGAATTTGTGATTTGTTAGAAGGGTTACAACGTTAAGTGGGTTGAATCGTTGAACCACTGAAAGGTTAAGGAGTCAGAAAGGTTAAACGCTTTTAACCTTGTAACTCTTTTAACTTTTTTAACCTTTCAGCAATGCAATTCTTCGCCCGTCTTCGATCGAGGAAAAAGAAAGGCGGGAGCCGTCTTTTCCGGTACGGATGGAAGATCACGCTGC
>QHRI01000379.1 GCA_003221375.1 Verrucomicrobiota bacterium | reverse complement strand
GGCGATATTGTTGCGGCATTGATTGACGGCGAAACGACATTGAAACGCTATGTCGTCGAGCGCGGACGGCCATATCTCAAAGCGGAAAACCCACGCTATCCGAATCTTGTTCCGGCCCGCGAACTCAAGGTTCAAGGGGTGATGGTATCGCTGGTTCGGAAACAAGAACGCCGGAAGAAACACTAGGACGCGCCCCGTCATTCCGAGCGAAGTCGAGGAAGCCGTCGCAATACGAAAGGCAGCGCAACGGGATCCTTCGGCTCCACTTCGCTACGCTCAGGATGACGTGAGATATAATGTTCACTTGAACATATTTTCCATCATGCCATTTTCTTCAATGGCTATGAGCGGGAAGATTATCGATCTGCGCAACCTTCTTGCCATTCGTTTCACGGAGGCGCCCATGCCGATGGGAACGCGTTTAGTCACGGGTTTCGCTTCCTTCGATCAACCCATTGGGGGTGGTTTGCCCAAAGGGGCGATTACCGAATTAATCAGCCCACGAGGAAACGCGGGAAGCGCATCGCTTATTCACGCCTTCATCCATGGCGCCTATCGCGATCAATATTTCGTGGCGTTGATCGATGGGCGCGATTCGTTCGATCCCTGCGCGTTGGGCAATTCCATTCTGCGTCAGTTGCTTTGGGTGCGTTGCACTAAAGCCCTCGAAGCAGTCAAAGCGGTGGATCTGCTCTTACGCGACGGAAATTTTCCGCTGGTGATTCTCGATCTGATTCTTAATTCGCCGGCAGAGTTGGGCAAAATTCCGCAAACAACCTGGTATCGCTTGCAACGACTGGCGGAATCGGTGCCCACAGCGTGTCTGGTTCTCACCCGGTATGAAATGGTCACCAGCGCTCAACTGAAGCTTGTTCTCGAAAGTTCATGGAACTTGGAAATTTTGGAAAAGCAGAATGCGATTTCTCAACTGCGGATTGTTGTCAAACGATCGCATCTCAAATCAGATATCCCGCCTTCGCTTCGCTACGGCGCGGTAAGCAATAGTCAGCAATCAGTGGTTTGTTAAATCGATGTTTGCGACAATTTATTTGCCGAACTTTTATTTGCAGGCCGCTACGCGGCATCAGCCCGGACTTTGCGCAAAACCGGTAGCCTTAATCGAAGAACAGGAAAAGAAACCTGTAGTCATTCAGCTGAACGCCGTTGCAGAAAAAGCGGCGATCTGCAAAGGAATGACTCCGAGTCAGGCTCTGGCGCGATCTTTGCAGGTCGTGATCAAAGTGCGGGCACGCATGCAGGAAAAATCGATCCAGGAAATGTTGCTTCACTACGCGTTTACGCTGAGCCCATTTGTCGAAGCAACCGCACCGGGTATTTGCACGGTTCAATTTACTGACCGCCGTCATCTAAAGGCAAAGGTTGCGCACGTTATCGAGCAATTGGCCGAATGTGAAATTTGGGCTCAAGCGGGCATTGCTCCTACGCCAGATACCAGTTTTCTTGCCGCACATGTGGCACGACCGGTTTTACAGATCGAGAATGCAAAAGAATTTCTTACTCCCTTGCCGATAGAAGTTCTCGAAACAATCTCCCCGGATTTTTGATCGATCCATTGCGCGTGAACTTCAGCTACACGCCAGACCGCTGATCAATGGTTCTTCTTCGGTTTCCTGATCGTTTCGGTTTGCTTTACGACGAACGATTTCACGCGGGCATACTCTTTCTGAACGCCATTGGAGAAATCGTGTGGCCCGTACTCAAACAGCACAACAAAACAAAAAGTCAGCACCATGAACAGGACGAGCCAAAAAAGGCCCCGCAGGAGCGCCATGCAAACAGGCTAACGCGTCCGGACATGGCGATCAATACCGGCCCGACAGAAGACAACGTCTTGAATGACATGGCGAAACTGCCAAGCTATTTGGCCATGCGGGTGCCTCTGCTCGATCTAAGTGAACAATATCGTGCCCTCGGCGATTCAATTCGCGAGGGGACTAACGACGTGCTGGCGAGCGGCTGTTTCATCCTTGGCCCCAAAGTAAAGGCGTTCGAGAAGGCGATGTGCGCATACTGCGATACACCACATGCAATTGGCGTTTCGTCTGGAACGGATGCTTTACTGGCTATTTTGATGACGCTTGGAATCGGACATGGCGATGCCGTTATCACCACGCCTTACACATTTTTTGCTACTGCTGGATGCATCGCCCGCCTCGGCGCGCGACCGCTTTTTGCCGACATCGATCCAGAAACATACAATATTCGGCCATCCGCTATTCAGGAGTGCATCGATCAAAATTGTCAGCGTGATACGGATGGCACATGGAAAACAAGGAGCGGAGAACGAGTCCGCGCAATGATTCCCGTCCATTTATTTGGTTTGTGCTGCGAGATGGACACGCTTCTTGAGATTGCGGAGCGTTACCGGCTCGATGTGATTGAAGATGCGGCCCAGGCGATTGGAGCCGAATTTCCATTCAGTAAAAGGATCGCCAGGGCTGGAACCATGGGCAAAATTGGTCTTTTTAGCTTTTATCCTTCGAAAAATCTCGGGGCTGCCGGTGATGCGGGGATGGTCATCTGCGGGGATGAAAAGTTGGCGGCAAACCTGCGTACCTTCCGAGAACACGGAATGCAACCCCGCTATTTTCATCATGTTGTGGGAGGCAATTTTCGACTGGACGAAATACAAGCGGCAATACTCGCGGTTAAGCTTCCGTACTTGGAAAAATGGGCAGCCGCGCGGCGCACCGCTGCGGATTTTTACGGAGCAGAATTCGGGCGGGCAGGTTTGACTCAAAGAATCAGCACGCCCTGCGAACCCTATCGCAATTGTGGCCTAACGAATCATCATGTTTATCATCAATATGTCATTCGCGCACCGATGCGCGATGCTTTGCGCGAGCACTTG
>QHRI01000378.1 GCA_003221375.1 Verrucomicrobiota bacterium | reverse complement strand
TTGGCGTCGTAAACGCTGGTCATACCAATTTTTTGTCCAAGAAGTCCGATGCTCATGACCGTCTAATTGCAAATCTTTCAGAAAAGCCTCCGCTTAAATCTTAATCGTAATGTCAACGCCCGCAGGCAAGTTCAGTTTCTTTAGTTCATCCACCGTTTTCGCCGTCGGCTCAATAATATCCAGCAGCCGTTTGTGCGTGCGAATTTCAAATTGTTCCATCGACTTTTTATCAACGTGCGGAGAGCGGTTTACCGTAAATTTCTCAATTAAGGTCGGCAACGGAATCGGACCTGCTACCCGCGCACCCGTACGCTTCGCAGTCTCAACGATGTCCACTGCCGATTGATCGAGCATCCGATGATCGAATGCCTTCAATCGGATCCGGATGCGCTGGCCGTTACTCATTTGGCCTCTTTCTGATCGAGAATGGCGGGAACCAGATTGGCCGGTACCGGTTGGAAATGGGAAGGTTCCATCGAGTAACTGGAGCGGCCTTTGGAAAGTGAACGGATGGCAGTCGCGTAACCGAATAACTCGGCGAGTGGAACCTCGGCATGAATGATCGCGAGATTGCCGCGCGTTTCGATGCTGTGAATGCTGCCACGGCGTCTGCTCAGGTCGCCGCAGATATCTCCCTGGAACTCGTCCGGGGTGATATTTTCGACTTTCATGATCGGCTCCAACAGAATCGGTTTCCCCTGCTTAAATCCATCTTTCATGGCAAAAATCGCTGCCATTTTGAATGCAAGTTCGCTGGAATCGACTTCGTGGAACGAACCGTAAACGATATCGACCTCTACATCGACAACAGGATAGCCACCGAGCACACCGTTGAGAACTGCTTCCTGGATTCCTTTTTTGACGGCTGGAATGTACTCGCGCGGAATGATGCCTCCGACAATTTTGTTCTCGACGAGGAGACCTTTGCTGCGCTCGGCCGGACGTACATCCACTTCCACGTGTCCATACTGACCGCGACCGCCGGATTGTTTAATCAACTTGCCGACGCCGTGGGCGTTCGTGGTGATCGTTTCGCGATAGGCGATTTGCGGCTTACCCGCGTTTGCGTCCACTTTGAACTCGCGAAACATCCGGTCGCGAATGATTTCCAAATGCAACTCGCCCATTCCTGCGATGATGGTTTGGCCGGTGTCTTCGTGTGTGTAGACGCGGAAAGTGGGATCTTCTTCTGCAAGTCGCTGAAGCGCAGTCGCCATTTTTTCCTGGTCTAATTTTGTCTTGGGTTCAATGGCCATCGAAATGACGGGATCAGGGAATGACGGCGGCTCCAGAAGGATCGGATGGTCCTCATCGCAGAGCGTGTCGCCGGTGGTGATATTTTTGATACCAACGATCGCGGCAATATCGCCGGAGTAACACGTCTCAACGTCTTCGCGTTTGTCCGCTTGAATCTGGATTAAGCGCGAAATGCGTTCGCGTTTGTTAGTGCGCGGATTGTAAACCGTGTCGCCCTTACTTAGCGTGCCGGAGTAGACGCGGAAGAAAACCAGCTTCCCGACAAACGGATCGCTCCAAAGCTTGAAGGCCAGCGAGCAAAAGATGCCATTGTCATCCGTCGGCACGTCTATTGGCTCCCCGGTATCCGGGTCTTGACCTTTCGCGGGCGGAATGTCGAGCGGGCTCGGCAAATAATCGACTACCGCGTCGACCAAATACTGAATGCCGATGTTCTTCAACGCGGAGCCGCCGATTACCGGGACAAATTTATTGGCGATCGTTTGTCGCCGAATTCCAGCCTTCAATAGCTCCGGCGTGACTGGTTTTTCATGGATGACGGCCTCGGCGACCTCGTCATCGATGTTTGAAACTTGTTCGACCAGATCGTTGTATGCCTTGTCAACAATCTCAACATATTCCTTTGGAAGATCGGTGACTTCATAGGTCGATCCGAGCTGATCGTTGTCGGAATAAATGATCGCCTTCCTATTGATGACATCGAGTTGGCCGCGCAGCTGATCTTCCTTGCCTAACGGCAGCAATACCGGCCATGCGTTCGCCCCGAGTTTTTTGTGGATGCTTTTCACCGACATTTCAAAGTCCGCGCCGACCCGGTCCATCTTGTTGATGAACGCCAGACGCGGCACGTTGTATTTCGTCGCCTGGCGCCAGACTGTTTCCGATTGCGGCTGGACGCCGGCCACACCATCGAAAACCGCGATAGCGCCATCGAGTACGCGCAAAGAGCGCTCCACCTCCGCCGTAAAATCGACGTGTCCCGGCGTGTCAATAATGTTGATGCGCTGTTTAACGCCCTCGAAAATTTTGTAAACGCCTTCTTCCTTGCGTTGCGCCCAGGTACATGTCGTCGCAGCCGACGTGATCGTGATTCCGCGCTCGCGCTCCTGCTCCATCCAGTCGGTGACGGTTGTGCCTTCGTGCACCTCACCCATCTTGTGGATCATGCCTGTGTAAAACAACACGCGCTCAGTGATCGTCGTCTTGCCAGCGTCGATATGCGCCGCAATGCCAATGTTCCGCGTTCGTTCCAGCGGGAACTTACGATCCGGCGAATTTGGACTTTTCGCCGGGCTCTTTTTCTGTTCCATCGTCGCCGTCGCCATTGTCGTCACCATCTGAAATGCGCAAACGCGCGGTTCGCTTGCGCCATTTTGTGTGTGTCTTCGCGTTTCTTGATCGCGTTCCCCTGGCCTGCCGCGGCATCCTTTATCTCCTGCGCCAGTGCTTCGGCCATGGGCA
>QHRI01000029.1 GCA_003221375.1 Verrucomicrobiota bacterium | reverse complement strand
GGCGGGCCACGCTCGTGGTCATGCGGGTTTGGGCAATGTACCACCCGTCGATGTATCTGATAGGCGCGTTAGGCGTCGTTCTCCTGATAGGGGTCGGAACAAAAGCCGTTCTGGACGGCACGATGCAACTCGGTGATCTCATCGCTTTTCTCATGCTCACCGGATTTCTATATGAACCGATCGGGAAATTGCATCAGCTTAATCAACTCGTGCAAGCCGGACGTGCCGCCGGTGAACGCGTCTTCCAAATTATCGACGAACCTACGGAGCCGGGATTTTTAACCGCGGCCCCTGATCGCCGCGAGCTGTCGATCGACGCTGAGCGTCAGAGCCCCCCAATCATGGGAGATATTCGCTACCAGGATGTGAGCTTCAGCTACGCAGAGGGATTGCCTGCTTTAAGGAACGTTTCTTTCCGCGCGTCACCCGGGAAGACCATTGCGCTGGTGGGGGCAACCGGCGCCGGTAAATCGACACTGGTGAATTTGCTGGTGCGTTTCTATGAATTCACAAGTGGACAAATTTACGTCGATCGAAAACCGGTTCGGGACTACGACCTGCATGTATTGCGTGAAGCGATTGGCGTAGTGACGCAGGAGAGTTTTTTGTTCAACGGATCGATTCGCGAAAATTTGCTGATGGGAAAACCGCAAGCGACTGAAGCCGAGTTATGGCGCGCGGTGCTTGCAGCGAACGCGCAGCAATTTATCCAACGTTTACCGGACGGTCTGGAAAGCGTGGTGGGCGAGCGTGGGGTGAAATTGAGCGTGGGCGAAAAGCAACGGCTTTCCATCGCCCGTGCGCTATTGAAGGATCCACCGATTTTGATTCTCGATGAAGCGACTGCGAGTGTGGACACTGCGACAGAGCGCCTGATCCAGGAAGCCCTCGAGCGTTTGATGGCGAACCGCACATCGATTGTCATCGCGCATCGGCTTTCGACAATCGTGCGTGCGGACCAAATTCTGGTGCTCGATCATGGGCGGATCATCGAGCGCGGAACACATGACGAATTGCTCGCGCTCGGGGGAAAATACGCGCGACTATGCCAGCAAAGTTTGCTCGAAACGTCTCCGACGCGGCAGACGGAACCACCAGGAGAAATTGTCTCTACACAGACAGCCGAGACAGAGGAAGAACTGCCGGTCTGCTGATAAAGGCCTCAGTGACTCGGACCACGAGACTCCTTTGCGTGGTCTTTATTTGGCGGAGCCTGACTTAGTTGGGCGCGGATTCGTCGCGTTATGTTCCGAGCCGCTGAATAACCGCATCGTACTTTTCTTTTAGCTCAGCATATCGTCGCTCGGCTTCAATCAACGCGCGGCGCTCGTCCTCCAAGCTTTGTTCTAGATCCCGAATCTGCTCTTGGAGACGAAACGACATTCTCGCCACCGCTGGCCCAACAGGATCGTCCAGTTGAATTTCGGTTTGAGCGGCGCCGCTGTCTGGTTGTCCCATTTCCCACAACTGGGGCATCTCCTGAATCTTACAATATGCGCCGTTACGAGTGTTGATGACAAGAGTTTCAGCATCGATTTCGCCGAGTCGAATAAATTCCTGGAGGGCGCCCAGCGTTGTCGGGCCGTAATAATGTTCGCTGGTGAGCTCTACCAACCAGTCCATGCCGAGCTGGGGCAACATCGGCGCTTTTACCCAGGTCTGCCGGTCGTTAGAAAGCATATCGTGTGGCGCGATTTGCGCCGCCGCTGCCCAGCGTGTGATTTGATCAAAACGCACCGGACCAAAGGTGCTTCCGTCTTCGTGTTTGCGCAGAAACCAACTTTGATTCACGAGCCTTGTATTACTCTGTTGGCGATGGCGAACTGGAAGCGGCGGGCGACGCAGCCGGGATAATGATGCTCTGTCCGGCCTGAAGCTTGCGGCCATCTTCGATATGGTTGGCGTTTTGAAGCTCTTCCACCGTCACTCTGTACATTTTGGCGATCGAAGTGAGTGTCTCACCGCGAGCGACGGTGTGCGTATTTGCGCCTGCCGGATGTGGCGAAGATGCAGTTGCAGCCGAAGGGCTGGCCGCCGAGGGAGTGCTCTCTCCGATCATCACGCCCGGGCGCATGTGGGCGATTTGCTGTTCCAGCTTGAGGATTTCCTGAGAAAGCGCGTCAATCTTCGCGTTCTGTTCGTCTATCTTTTTCACGAGCGCTTCAAGCTGAGTTGCATCATCCGGCTTGCGAGATTTCTCCGCAGCGGTTTGAGCAGACGTAGTGCAAAGCAACCCGAAAACGAACGTCGCACAAAAAATCAATGCGAGCTTCATCGGGGCAAGACTTTGCCATTAGCAGATTTGTCTGGCAAGCAGCTTCGCGACGTTGAATCGTTAAAGCATTGAATCGTTGAAACGGAAATCGGATGTAACGTTTTGACGAATCACGACGGGTGTAGCTTGCCTTTCCAATATTTGCTCTTAGATTTTTTTATGCCAGAGCGCATTCAAAAGCCGGTGGAACCAGCTCCGTGGGGTCCAAAACAAGGTGATGGTGGTGGCCCGCGTTCACCGGATGTTTCAAGGCCGGACACGAAGGATCTTCTAAAAAAAATGCGCAAGGTGGATCCCAATCAATCCAAGCGCTATCGCCAGCGCACCGGACAATAATGGAGCGCTCCCCGGTGGCGTTTGACCAGAATTTTTCTGGCGCAGCCGGCGATTTTCCTGCGCTGCTGCGGCGCAGGAGCCTGCTCGCTCCGGCGACTGCGAGTGGGCTGCCACAAGCGGGAACACCTCAGAAAGTGTGGCAACCTACAGAGGCAACCACAATTCTCGCTTTCAAATTTTCAGGAGGTGTGCTGGTGGCAGGCGATCGTCGCGCGACTGCTGGCAACACGGTTGTGTACGATCGCGCGGACAAAGTTTTGGAAATCGATCGGCACTCGATCATGGCGATCGCCGGCGTGCCAGCGACGGCTTGGGAAATGGCGCGCGTGCTCGAACATTCATGCCAATATTTTCGGCGAACGCAGCTGCAGGAAATGAGCGTCGATGGCAAAGTGCGCGCTTTATCCAAGCTTCTGCGTGATAATTTCGGGTTCGTCATGCAGGGCGTGGGAGTGGTGGTACCGATTTTCGCGACCTATGATTTTTACCCGAAACCTGAGGCGCGTCTTTATTTTTACGATGCGATGGGGGCACAATTTGAAGTGACTGATTATGCGGCAACGGGTTCCGGGTCGCCGGCGGTGCGCGGCATTCTTTACTACGAAAACAATTGGGGCGCCAAGCCGTTACGGGAACTAGGCGAAGACGAGGCGGTATCGATCGCTCTGCGTGCGTTGGATACTGCTGCGGAATCCGACACATCGACTGGCGGCGTAGATCGCAGTGGAAAGATTTATCCGCTTATCAAGATTGTATCGCACGAAGGCATAACCACTTTGCCGGAAAGCAAAATTGCTGCGGTGTTCAAGGAAACCGTCGCATGATTGAAGAACCGTATCGTTGGGTCGAAGCGATTGCTAATCGCCGCGAGTACATCGAAGCCCAGCTCGCTCCAGGCAGTCCGATCGCGGCGCTCGGTTGTCGCGACGGCATTTTATTTGTGACACTTGGCCAGACGCGTCAGAAGATTTTTGAGATTTACGACCGGATCGCGATGGGTGCAATTGGTCATCCTGGAGACATCGAGCGATTGCGAATGGCGGCGATCGAATTGGCCAGCACCGAGGGTTTCACTCGGTCTGCGACGGATGTTTCATTGCGACGGCTCGTGCATTACTCGCTCAGTCCGGCAATGAAGAGCGCGTTTGAACAGGTCTATGGGGCACCGTACCTGGCACGGATGCTCTTTGCAGAGGTCGGAGACCAGCCCAATGAGGATTTGTTTTTACGCGTGGAGTACGACGGTGAGATTGCGACTAATGGCGCAACTTACGCACAAGCGCGGCAGGACTTTGCCGCACTCAGCGGGACAGAGCAATCGAGAGAACTCATGGAAACGTTTCTCGCGACTCAGCATACGTCTGATGCCACCCTTGAAGCGGCGCTCAACTCCGCGCTCGACGCATGGAGCATCGGGCATATGACTTTACAAACAGGCGATACAAAAAAAACACCAGAGCATGCTGCGGTTAGGAAGCATCGACAGGAACAGCTTGCTAATGCTGGAATTGAAGCGGCATTGCTTGAGCGCGGCGGCAACAGGGCAATTCGCTATCGTTCGTTGCCAGATAAGGAATTACGTCCTTTGATTCGCGATTAATATATGGGAAAAGATCACGGTCCGGACGTCACATGTGAAACCGCTTCGGAATATCCTGGCTCTCTCGGGCTTGTTGCTGATGATGGCGTCTTTCGTCTGGATGCAGTTTCGCCAGACGGAAAGAGCTAAGTCGGGCGCAGAGCCGAAACCAGCGCAGCCCTTGGCTGCAGCTGGTCCGTTTGCAGTAGTCATTCTTGATCCCGGTCATGGCGGGCAGGATTCCGGTGCAATGTGCGGAGGGTTACTTGAAAAAGATCTCACTCTGGACGTAGCGCGACGCATCGATCGGTTACTCGACTCGGAAGGAATCGCGACATTGATGACTCGCCTGGGAGATACTTATGTCTCGCTGGCAGATCGCGCGGCGTTCGCTAATCGAATCAGAAATTGTATTTTTGTCAGCATTCATTTCAACGAGGGTAACAAGCCGGTTGCCAGCGGGGTGGAAACTTATTACGCCTCGCACCAGATCGCTGCAGGCTCCTCTCTGGCTTCGTGGCTGCCTTTCTTATGGCGGCCACTTTCTGACTCACCGAATCCTGAAAGTCAAAGGCTCGCCGGATCCATCCAGGAAGCCTTGGTTGCTCGCACACGAGCAATCGATCGGGGCACGCAACCTGGACAATTTTTTGTGATCGCAAACGTGACTTCCCCAGCGGCCTTAATCGAAGGAGGATTTCTCACGAACAAGGAGGATATTTCTAAACTCGTGAGCGAAGATTACCGCGACCAGATCGCCGCAGCTGTGGCTGACGGCATTTTACGTTATCGCGATGCGACAGGTCGACGTAAACCAACGCTGGCCGTAACGGATCCGGGAAAGCGCTGAATAGGCGGGAAACGAGGGCGTCAAAATAACATCACAATGAAGGTCAAGATCGCTGCGCTGATCTTCGTCGGGTCCCTTATGCTCGCGCAAGCAGACCAAATGATTGAAGGCGTGCAGCAAGCCTTGAAGAATCAGGGCTTTTATTACGGTGAAATCAGCGGTCAAATGAGTTCGGATTTAACCGCAGCCATTCGACGGTATCAAATTCGCAGTGGATTGCAGGTCAATGGTCAGCTCAACAGTGAAACGCTTCAATCGCTCGGAATTAATTCTTCCGCTTCCGCGCAACCTGCGGCAAAACCCGCAGCGCCCAATCTCGTTGCACCCAATTCTGATAAACAATCTCCCACCGAGGGAGCTAACATGACGCCGGCACCGGTTCAGCCTTTTTCGAATGCAACGCAGGATCAGCGAGTGTATCCCTCCAACCCGGTCGCCCCGCAGGCCTCCCTGGCGGGAGTTCTTGCTCAAACGCCGTTTGAAGCGGCGCCACCCGACGTGCAACGCAACGTGATAGTTTCTGCTCAAATCGCGCTCGCACGACGCGGCCTTTATCGGGACGAGGTCAATGGAGTCTATGGGCCAGCACTGGAATTTTCCCTGCGAGCTTATCAAACACGGACCAGACTTCCGGTAACAGGCCGGCTTGATTTACAAACGCTCGCCGCGCTGCGCCTGTTACCGCAACCGCACCAACCATTTTACGATCCATCTCGCAGACGTTGGCGGAACCCGCCCGGCCCGCCGGTTCGCAGTCAATGGGTTCCTGAGTGACATTCAACCAGCCATTGACCAGCCGCAGCGAGCGAGACGTATTCGCTAATTCGCTACTTAGGGTTGTCGAAGTGCACCGATTGCAGTTCGGCGAAAACTGTGCCGACGAAGACCTGCGCTTCAATGCGGAGCAGCAGTCGTTCGGCATCATCCGATACCCAGATTGTGGCGTGGCGAAATTTCCTGTGCGGTTGCAACTCGAGATGCTTGCCAATTCGCTTAAGCTGCAAATCGAGTTTGATCGCATTGTAATTCCCACTGTGCACTGAGATTTTTTCCCGGCCCGTCACGGTGATGGTAGCAAGGTAAGCATTGGTCGCGGGATAGGCCACGACGCGGTAAACGCTGCGATCTTGAAGCGGCTGACTGCGCAAATAAAGCATCGCCGAAAATAGATCGAAGAGGTTGGGAAAATTAAACTGGCGAGTCTTCGCTTCCGCTCCGCCTTTGCCCTCTGTTCTCACGCGAGTCACTCCGTTGTTAGTGAAAGTGAGACGCGTGACAAATTCCTTTGATCGATAACTCTCGATTTGCCGGGTTTCGATCGGTCGCAAGGTCTGTGCACTGGCGGCTGCTTGATAATTCGCATCCAGTTTCCACAACGCCCGGACCAAGCCAATCGTTCGGCCCGCTCCGTCGAGTTGAAACTTGTTTTCAGATGGCTTTGTAAAGTGAACGTCCCCGGTGGCCGCGGTAAGACCGGACCATCCAAAGCGATACGATGCCCGCAGGGGCCGCAGCTCCGGAAAATTTCCCGCCGGATCTTTGCTGAGCGTCGCCTGCCAATTCTCTGCAAGCGAACTGGAACAGAACGCGAGAAACGCAAACGTCGCCAGCAGGATTCGAAGTCGGATCAGGATGGATATTTTCGCAGACCCCAATCGCCCGCCAATTGTTTCCCTTTCATATCGGTCGCGGCTTTTCATTCGTACGAAAAAAAATACACGCGAGTTTAGCTCGCGTGTATTTCCAAATTGTCGAATCTAAATATTAAGGCTTCGCAGGTCTTGACGGCGCGGCGGATGGATTTGCTTTCGCAGTGGAGCTCGCAGCGCGTCCCGGCTTGTTGAGCACGGAGATGATGTCGTTCGTAAAATCAATGTTATCGTGTGAGTACATCAGCACGGGCACGCCGTTAATGCTCATGCCGGATTTGTCGAACACCAGATCCAGATTGTTGGCTTTAACTTTCTCCATCACAACATCGGTGATTTCTTTTACGATTCCCTCTCGCATGCGCATCAACTGCTCTTGCAATTGTCGTTCGCGGGTTTGACGGAAATCGCTAATCTCGCGCTCCATGTTTTTGATGTTGGCGATCTTGTCATCCCGCTCCTTGGCAGTTGCCGTCTTCTTATCCGCGCTCAAGGCCGGTGACTCGAGTTGCTTGTTCAGATTATTGATTTCGTCCAGCGCTTTCTTGTAAGCCTCCGCTCGGTCGTCGTACTCTTTCTTTGCCGCATTTTTGGCGTCGTTGATTTTTAGTTCGGCGTCCTTGGTCTTATTGTATTCCTTAAACGCGCGCTGCATATCAACCGTTCCGATTTTCATTGTGCCTTGCGCGAAAGCCCCAATCGGAAATGCCAGCGTCAGAGCAGAGATTATGGATAGAGAGTTTTTCATAAAATGGAGGATACAGTGCTCGGAATCGCGTTAGACTGCAACCGCATATATTCGTTCAAAATTGATAGCCCACGCTGAAATTGAAATGACCACCTCCGTTATATCCGTCACGCTGTATCGGATAGCCGTAATCGAGGCGTAGCGGGCCGATTGGCAAGTCCAGCCGGAGTCCCACACCGATGTCGGAGGCGATGTGGTTGAAACCAAAAGACCACGCGCTGCTGTTGACGAAACCGGTGTCGTAAAAAACCGCGCCCCTGGCTTTTTCGATGATCGGGAAAGTCCATTCAATGGTCGTGCGCCACATGGACTGTCCACCGACAGGCTCGCCATTCTCGTCTTGCGGGCCAACCTCGCGAAATGGAAATCCGCGCAGATTATTTGATCCTCCCAGAAAGAGCCGCTCGAAAATTGGCACTTCATCCCCGTTCCCCCATTGGCTAACGGTCGCGACTTCGCCGTTGATCAGCAGGATCGTATCCCAGGGAAGGTGAAAATATTGGGATCCTTCGAGGTCCCACCCGTAAATCTGAACATCACCTCCAAGAAAACCCCCGGCAATATAAGGTGAAAGGGTGACCCGCTGCCCGCGGCGCGACAGCAGGGGATTGTCGCGTGAGTCGAACACCACGCTGTGGAAAACCTTGCTCTCCACAGACGAGCCTTGTTGTGACAGGATAAAATCGGATGCATTGGGATCCACGTTGAAAATGTCCACGTCCTGCAGCATGTACCCGACGCTTGCGTACATATAGGTATTGATCGGCTTGCGCAGTTCAAGCGAGAACCCGTAATTTCGCTGGTCGTACTGGGCGCTCAAGTAATTTGCCTCCGTATAGAAGGCCTGAAAGCTCAACGACAGCCGTCGATCCAAGAAATATGGCTCAGTTATTTGAAGGACGAAATCCTTCCGCTGCGTGCCATACTGGACGCGTAACCTGAATTTCTGACCTCCACCGGTGAAAGAAGGCCAGTTGAACAGATCGAAATTGCCCTGTGTCAGTTCAGCAAACCCGACCAACTGATCGACTGTGCTGTATCCGCCGCCGAAACTAAGCGAACCGGTTCGTTTTTCTTGCACCAGGATGGTGAGGTCCTTGCGCCCCGGAATGTCGGTCTCTTCCGGATAAGTCTCGACTTTTGCAAAATAACCCAGGTTCTCCAGACGCTTCTTGGTAATGTCCACCCGGACGGTGTTAAAGACGTCTCCGGGCGCAACGAGCACTTCGCGCCGAATGACCTTGTCCTTGGTGCGCGTATTCCCTTCGATGCTGACCCGGTTTACAAACGAGCGAACGCCCTCCTCGATATTATAATGTACATCGATCAAAGCGGGACCGGCTGGAGACCCTTCCGGTTGGACCACAAGATCGACGTAGCCGCCGCTGCCGTAAGCATC
>QHRI01000377.1 GCA_003221375.1 Verrucomicrobiota bacterium | reverse complement strand
TAAGACGAAACGCCTGCGCTTTTGGCGCGAAGAGCCAGTACAATTTCTCGGTGAAGTTGAAGACGTGCGGCGTGTTTACGCTGCAGCGGACATCTTCATTTTGCCTACGATTTACGATCCATTTTCCAATGCCTGTCTGGAAGCGCTCGCCTGCGGTTTGCCAGTGATCACCACGCGTTCGAACGGTTTTAGCGAAATTATTGAGAACGGCGTGCACGGGTCAATTGTCGATCCCCCGGGCGATTTACCGGCTTTGCGCGACGCTATTCGTTTTTGGTCCGATCCATCACGTCGCGCCGCAGCGAGACCAACAAACATTGAGCGCGCAGCGCAGTTCGATATCTCAAAAAACATCGAGAAAACGCTCGCGGTCCTGACGGGCATTGCGTCTGGGTAGGGCACACGTCTCGCGTGTTGGCGATGATATCTCGCCATCACGAACTTTCCCTGCGCGTTTTTCGGCCCCCGACGTGAAGAAATCCAAGGAAAAGACTGTTTCGGCGCGACGCCGAAAGTCCGGGCAAGACTGTGGTATTAGCACGCGAGACGCCCGCGCACGGCGGGCAAGCTGTGCGCTACTCAGACGCCGCCAGTGCAGCTTCCGTATCCGGAAAAATCTGGAAGACCTGATCGAGCCGCGAAATTTCGAAAATTGAGCGCACCGTTTCCTGCAGGCCAGCCAGCAAAAATTTTCCACCGTAGGCTTCCACCTTTTGCATTGCTTGAATAAGAGCCGCCAGGCCGGCGCTATCAATGTAAGTCACGTCCGAAAGATCGATCACGACGCGGTCCGGTTTTTTCTCGATCATCGCGTTCAGCGATGCCGTGATGACCGGAGAAACATGCAAATCGATTTCGCCTTTGAGTGGCAACACATTAGGCCGGTCTCGGTTTGGCTTTGGAGGTGATGGGGAGGCGTTCTGCTTTTTCATTCAACCCTTCATTCGTCAATCGGTCACCATCCGAGCGTATCGATGACAGTTTCCACATTTGAAAGATCATCGATCAGAAAATCCGGTTCATATTTTCCGAGTTCATCGCGACTCCATGTGCCGGTTGCGACGGCGATCGTGCGCGCACCCAGGGCCTTGCCGCAGGCAATATCGCGAGGGGTATCGCCAATCACATCAATCTCGGATGCCGCAAATTCGCGCCCATGTTTTTCTTTTGCGCGAGCACGAGCGAACGGTCCGAGCCTGTTACGGTCCTGATGATCGTCCGCAAACGCTCCGAATTCGAAAAAGTGCCAGACGCCGTAGTGTTCCAGCTTCAGTTGCGCGCCGCGGGAGACATTGCCAGTGAGAAGCGCCAGCAAGAGGTGGGGTCGCGACTTAAGCCGCTGAAGTAATTCGAGCACGCCGGGAAGCAATTTGCCTTTGCGACGCGGCAATTCCGACGAGAGAAAATGGACGTAGCTGTCCAGGAACGCGCTCACGTTTTCGGTCGTCGGAGGAATTTTGTGTTTTTTTAATATGCTAACGACGATGCCCGAATCGGTCATACCGGCGATTTCGATGTTGTGTAGATCGTCGTCGATGCCAAAACGTTCTTTGAAGGCCGATTTGAGGGCATGCACGCCCGCGCCACCCGAGTGAATCAGAGTTCCATCAATATCGAAAAGAAGGAGGCGGTCTTTTGTCATGTCGAGCGAAGTCGAGACATCTCTTATTGTTCTTTAACGAACTCGCAATTGAGCGCCAGTTTCTTTTCGTAATCATTTGGCAGGGTAGATGAATACACAGCGTGGATCTAAGGATCGCCTCTCCCTTCGAAAGGGAGAGGGAAGGGTGAGGGTTGTTCTAGCCAATTGCGATTGAGTTTTCCGAACCCCTCACTTGGTCCTCTCCCCTTAGTGAGGGGAGAGGCGAAAGAGACCGGACACAAATTTGCGCACCGGTGCTGGAATGATGATTCAAACGCCTGGCGCGTGCATCATTAGCACTGCAATCATGCTTCCGAGAAAAACCAGCAGAACGATCGCCAAACCAATGAAGATTCCATTGCGAACGGGATCGCTCTGTTGTTTTTGGCGGCGGAACCCAGAAACATTGGCAAAATCCGCGGGCGCTGCGCTCCATTCGGCTGGTGTGGCTTTAATCTCCTCAAGTTGAGGTAACGGTCGCGATCCGCTGGTGTCCCCTTCGTACCGGGCATCAGTTGCGCCGAATCGAATCCGATCGTCAAAGCTTAGCGCCGTTTCGGTGACCGGCTTGCCATTGACGTGTGTGCCATTGGTCGAACCAAGATCTTTCAACCGATACGTTTCGCCTGCCAATTGCAACTGTGCGTGCCGCGCCGAGACCGAAGGATTGTTAATGACAATCGTATTGTCCGGCCCACGCCCAATCGTGATCAGGTCATCAACAAGTTCATATGTCGTTCCGCTGATAATGAGCTTTGGCATGTTATGAAATAATCTATTC
>QHRI01000376.1 GCA_003221375.1 Verrucomicrobiota bacterium | reverse complement strand
ACCCAACACCACCCCAGCCGCCGCGTGAACGCGCACTCGCATTGCTGGAACAAATACGGACGCAGATTTCGGCGATCGATCCATATCGCTTCAGCATTCGCGTGTCCGACATTCTCAGGCGCTACGTGACGGAGCAGTTCGGGTTGCCAGTCACCCGACAGACTTCTGTGGAGTTTCTCAATGGGCTCAGAGGTTCGTCGCCATTTTCCGAAGACGAAAAGTCGTTGCTCGAAGATTTCTTAAACCGGTGCGACCTGATCAAGTTCGCACGGTACGAGGCAACAACTTCGGACAGTGAATTGTTACTGGAAGAAGCGATCCGTTTTGTGAAAGGAGGTCAACTTGCGGCTGTTTGATTCCGGAGATGTCTCGACGTCGCTCGACATGACAAGGTTCTGTGATTGGTGGCATACACGTTTTTGTCATTCCGACCGGAGTGGAGGAATTTCAGTAATCTGGCTTCGCGTCGTTAGTATCACCATTTGACCCCTTATTAGCGGGAGACTTTCGCTCGATATGACAAGCGTGTTTGATTGGTTCAGAGGCAATAGCGCGTTGACCTTCGCGCACCCCTGGTTGCTGCTATTGCTCCTAGCAATTCCGTTGCTCGCCTATTTGCGTGGAAAGCGAGGTCCAGCCGCCGCGTTGACTTTTTCGCTGCGATTGCGGTCTTTGTGGTTGCGCTCGCGCGTCCGCAGCTCGGCAAAAGTCTCACCCAGATCGAGGCCAGCGGGATCGACATTATTCTCGCGCTGGACGTCTCCGGATCCATGTTGACCAAGGATTTCACAATCGGCGGACAAGAAGCTACACGCGTTGATGCGATCCGCGAAGTCACACAAAAATTTATCGAAGGCCGGCCAAACGATCGAATCGGCATCATCGCATTCGCAGGCCGTCCATATGTCGTAAGCCCGATGACACTGGATCATGACTGGCTGTTGCAAAACCTGGATCGGGTGCGGATTGGACTTGTCGAAGATGGCACAGCCATTGGATCAGCGATGGCAGCATCAGCCAACCGGCTAAATGATAAACGCTCAAAAAGCCACGTGTTGGTTTTGTTAACGGACGGCGAAAATAATTCAGGCAAAATTCCGCCAAACACAGCGGCCGAAGCAATCAAGGCGTTAAAGATTCACTTCTATGCGATTGGCGCTGGAATCAACGGAATCGCCCCAACCCCAATATTCACTCCCAAAGGACCGTTAACAGATGCATTGGGCAATATTGTTTACGAAAACCAGCCCGTGCACTTCAACGAGGCAGGGTTGAAGGAGGTCGCCAAGATCGCAGATGGCAAATTCTTCCGGGCAACTGATACCAAATCACTCGAGCAAATATATGACGACATCGACAAGCTGGAGAAATCGACAGTTAGCGTCAAAAAATATCAACAATACCGCGACCTGTTTCCGTTGTGTCTGATGAGCGGCTGCGGCCTGTTACTGGCGCAGATTCTGTTGTCGCAAACCATCTGGAAGAAATTGCCGTGAACCCTAACGCCGTCATTCCGAGCGAAGCGAAGCGGAGTCGAGGAACCCCGTGGCTAGACCCACTAGTTACAACACGGCATCCCTCGACTCCGCTTGGGACGACTGACAAGCTATGAGCTTCGGCGCGCCAGCATGGCTTTGGGGATTGGTTCTGATCCCGCTTTTGATTGCGTTGTTCATTCGCTCAGAACGGCGTGGGCTCAAACGCTTGCAGGAATTCGTTTCGGCGCGGCTGTTGCCGCAACTCGCGGGAACGGTGAATCGTCCTCGCCGGATACTAAGATTTGCCTTGCAGTTGCTCGGCCTTGGCCTGGCCATTGTTAGTCTGGCCCAGCCGCGCTGGGGTTACACGTTTGAAGATGTAAAACGCAAAGGCCTCGATTTGCTGATCGCCGTGGATACATCGCGCAGCATGTTGTCCAATGACGTCCAACCGAACCGGCTCGATCGAGTTAAGCTCGCGATCCAGGATTTGATTAGCCAATTGCAGGGCGATCGTGTTGGTCTGATCGCTTTTGCTGGCCGCGCGTTTTTGCAGGCGCCTCTGACGATTGATTACGACGCCGTTGTTGAAGCCTTGAGCGATCTGGATACCAAGACGATTCCCGAAGGCGGAACAAATATCTCGAGCGCCATTACTCTTGCGACCCAGAGCTTCGGCAAAAGCGCCATGGGAAATCGCGCTCTGGTCATCTTCACCGACGGCGAAGAATTGAGCGGTGACGCCTTGAAAACCGCAAAAGAAGCGGCTGACGCTGGCGTGCGCATTTTTACCGTGGGCGTCGGAACACCGCAGGGTTCGCTCATTCCGGTGACGGGAGAAGATGGCCAAACCGGCTTCGTCAAAGATTCAGCCGGCCAGGTTGTTAAGTCGAAGCTGGACGATAAGCGGTTAGGCGAAATCGCTCAGGCTACCGGCGGATTTTATCTTCACTTGGAAAACGGACCGCGCACGATGCAGCAAATTCAAAATGAAGGCCTGGCAAAAATGCAAGCTGCTGAAATGGACGTGCGTTTATCGCGTCGGGCGATTGAACGTTACGAGTGGCCCCTGGGCGCGGCATTGATCGCCCTCGCCTTGTCGATTCTAATTCCCGAACGTAAACGAGCGCGTCAAAAGGTTTATGCTGCAGCGCCTGCGCGCAGTGCTGTGCGTACCGTTGCACGCACGCCTGCCAGCACGATAGCTGTCGCCGCGGTTCTTGGAATGTTCCTTTCTTTGTCCGCCTTTGCCGACGCGCCGGGTCTCGATGCGTATCGAAGCGGGAAATTCGAAGACGCCTACAGCCAGTTTCAACAAACGTTAAAGACACATCCGGAATCGCGCGCTGAAGACAAACTCCAGTTCGATACAGGTGCGGCTGCTTATAAACTGAAAGATTATGGCAAGGCGCTGGAATCGTTTAGTCAGGCACTGCTCTCCAGGGACCTCGGTCTGCAAAGCAAGGGGCATTATAATCTTGGCAACACACTTTATCAGCGCGGCGAAACACAACAGAGTGACGACAAAAAACTCAGCGACTGGACAAATGCGCTCGATCATTATGAGCAAACGCTCAAGCTCGATCCGCAAAACAAGGAGGCGAAAGAGAATTACGATTACGTAAAGAGGAAGATCGAAGAACTGAAAAACAAAAAACAAGAGCAGCCTTCTCCTTCCCCTTCGCCGCAGCAGAAAGACAAGCAGGACAAACAAAACAAACAGGATCAGAAGCAGGACCAGCAACAAGCCCAACAAGACCAACAAAAACAGCAACAAAAGAACCAGCAACAGCAACAAAAGCAGCAGCAGCAGCAACAACAAGGTCAGGGCGAGCAGCAACAGAAAGACCAGCAGCAGTCCCAGAATCAGCAGTCACAAGGCAAGTCTGGGAATCAGAAGGACCAGCCGCAGAAAAAAAACG
>QHRI01000291.1 GCA_003221375.1 Verrucomicrobiota bacterium | reverse complement strand
AAAAGAGACCGATCATCACAATGCCACCAGCTTGCAGCCAGCCCAGACGGATCCCTTGAAGGCGCAAAAGAATTTGCCAACGCACCGTAGCCAACATCTCAACCGCGCTGTAACAGACCAAACCGAGGATGACCCAGCTAATGCTGGCATGTCGCAACGCATCGGCGATTTGTGCTCGTCTTTGCGGATCGTGGAAGACATACCAAAGTCCGATTCCAGTGACGAGCACTTGAAGCGAGAGGATGCCGATGCGTTTCATGCCTGTATGTCGCGCAACACGAAGTAATCGAACGCCGAACGCAGAACCGACTCGACGTTTCCAAAATGCCCATTGAATACGACGCTGTAGTCGTTGGCTCGGGACCGAATGGTCTTGCGGCCGCGATCACGCTGGCCCGCGCGGGATGCTCCGTTCTGGTTTGCGAAGCGAACGCCACACCCGGCGGTGGCGCGCGTTCCGCTGAACTTACGTTGCCAGGATTTCTGCATGACGTTTGTTCGGCAGTTCATCCGCTCGCGGTAGCCTCGCCGTTTTTCAAAACTCTGCCGTTGGAGCGATTCGGTCTCACATGGATTCAACCTGAAGTTCCACTGGCGCACCCGCTCGACGACGGGTCCGCGGCCTGCCTGCATCGGGATGTCGATTTTACTGCTGAGCAACTGATCGGCGATTCGGGCGCATATCGGCGCGTGATGAAACCGCTTGCGCGCAACTGGGAGAAATTGGCTAACGAGTTCCTGCAGCCGCCGCTGCATTTGCCGCGACATCCGGTGGCACTGGCCCGGTTTGCGATCCCCGCGGTTTGCCCGGCAACATTCCTGGCGAAGTTCCTATTTAAGCACGAACCAGCCCGTGCGCTTTTCGCGGGGATTGCTGCTCACTCCTTTCTTCCGTTGGAAGCACTCGTTTCCTCTGCCTTCGCGTTCGTGCTCGGGCTTGCGGGGCATTCCGTGGGCTGGCCAATTCCACGCGGCGGCTCGCAGCGAATCACCAACGCGCTCGCCAACTATCTCCGTGAACTCGGCGGCACAATCGAGACGAATCATCGCATTGACAACCTGAACGATCTGCCGAAATCGCGCGCGATACTTCTGGACGTTACTGTCTGGGAATTCCTGCGCATGGCTGGCGAGCAGATGCCGACGCGCTATCGCAGGCGATTAGAATCGTTTCGACACGCGCCTGGGATTTTCAAAATCGACTATGCGCTTAGCGACCCAATCCCGTGGAAGGCCGAAGCGTGTCGGCACGCCGGCACCCTTCATCTCGGTGGCAGCATCGATGAAATTGCAACGACAGAGCGCGATGTCGCGCGCGGAAAAATTCCCGAGCGTCCGTTCGTGTTGGTCGCCCAACAAAGCCTGTTTGACGAAACTCGAGCGCCCGGCGGACAGCACACGCTGTGGGTTTACTGTCACGTTCCGTTCAATTGCGCGGGCGACATGACCGATCGCATCGAATCGCAAGTCGAGCGATTCGCTCCCGGTTTTCGCGATTGTATTCTTTCCCGTCACAAAACCAGAGCCGCGGATCTTGAGAAATCCAATCCAAACTTAACGGGCGGCGACATTAACGGCGGCGCTGCGAATCTGATGCAACTAATTGCCCGCCCGATTCTTAGTCCCACGCCTTACCGCACGCCAATGAAAGGAATATATTTGTGTTCCTCCTCCACTCCGCCCGGGGGCGGCGTGCACGGCATGTGCGGTTACCATGCCGCCCGCGTAGCGCTGCACGATTGTTTCTCTACACGCAAACCCTGATTCATCTGCGAATTGTACTTTTGGGAATCAATCAAAGGAAACTAACGATGAAAATGGGAAAATCAGTTACTGCATTAACCATTAGCGCCGGTCTCTTCGTCGGACTGGCAGCACAAGGCCAAGAGGAAACTCCGGTAGATATGAAGGATCTGCCGTCCCAGGCACAAACCACCATCAAGGAAAAAGCCGGGAACGATCAGATTGTTCGCGTCGCCAAGGAGACTCGAAAAGGCAAGGAATGCTACGACGCGGTCGTGAACAAGAACGGGAAGGAAGTGGCTATCCGCGTGGACTCCAATGGCAAGTTCATGGGCACTCATCCCGAGAAAGCTGAGAAGAAGGAAAAGACAGAGAAATATTGATCGGCGTGAGTTGGGTTGGATAGCGATTGCCCCGGGCCAAGCAGAAGTGTCCGGATAACGGATTAAGATGGGTTGACTCGTTCCTCGAGGCTTGTACGCGCTGTGTTAGGAGTCGTTTATTTTTGGAAGAGCGTGAGTAATCGCCTTGCGACACACGACCGGCGAGGCCTTGAGAGCCGTCAATAGATTTGATGGGAGACCCGCGAAACGTCGCGCACGCCAAAAAAGTCAGTCAGGAGAAGCATCATAAGGACAAGCATGCTTCAAAGGCTGGCTCTGTTTCATCGCAGCGTGCGAAGGCCGTCCAAACCGAAAAGAAGGCTGCGCCTGTCGCCGAGAGCACTGCAGCCGAATCTGCAAAACCAACGCAAGCGGTAGAACCGACGCAGCTGGAGAAATCGCTCGTGGTCCTATCCAAACTTAAAGAACTGGAATTTCATTCCCGTGCGAATATCGAAAAGCTCGCCGAACTCAGCTTGACGATTGAGGAGGAACTCAAGCAAAAGCCGTTCGCTGAAGCGATCGGCGCTGTTTACGCCGCGCAGAATGCATTTCAATCCAAGATCTTGAAGTTGATTGAAGACTACGAAGCGGAATGTACGCGTTCGTCCGGCTCCGCCTGACATGCACTGTTAATTCCAGCAGGCTCAAAGTCTTTTCCGCAATCTTTTGCGCGCCAATGAGCACTCAATT
>QHRI01000290.1 GCA_003221375.1 Verrucomicrobiota bacterium | reverse complement strand
TGGGAAACGCTGACGCGGAAAAGAAGGTTTCTGCAGTTTGTTCTCAGCATCCTCACTTTGAGTTGGGCGATGAACAGTTTCGCCGTTTATTGGATTATTCCTTCTGCTACGCAGCATCTCTATGCTGCAAAAGCTTTGGGTACGCAGGGCCAGATCGACCGCGCCGCGGCCGAAGCGCTTAAGGCCGTAGAAGCAGATCCCTCCAATGGGATCGCACGAGGCTTTCACGCGTTGAGCATGAGCGAGCTAGGCCAGGACGAAGAAGCGATTAACGAAGCCAAACACGCGACTGAATTAAATCCGAGTAGTTCTGTTGCCCACTTGGATCTGGCTGTGTCCGTAAAGCGAACTGACCTGGAACGCGCAATCGCGGAGGCTCGCCGCGCAATCGAGCTCGGCCCGGAGAATTCTTTGGCCTACCAATTCCTTATGAATTGTCTTTTCGAATCACATCGTTACAACGAAGCGGCGCAGCTTGGCCGCGAATGGCTGGCCGTGACGCCCTATGACGCAGCCGCTCACTCCGCGTTAGCATCGGCTCTAGCCGAAAATGGTGATGTTGTGTTGGCGGCGCAGCATCTCGGTTACGTGATGATGTTGCGCCCGGAAGTTGAGCAAGCTCACGCGCAGCTACGACAGATTCTGCTAGAGCTGGCGAAAGAGCCGGACGGATTGAAGCCATTACGCGAGATCGCCGCGAACGCCCCAGACTCGCCACGAATGCTGGACGAGCTAGCCTGGTTGCTTGCAACATATCCTGATTCGAAATCGCGGGACGGGACCGAGGCAGTTCGTCTTGCCCAGCACGCTTGCGAGCTGACCGAGCGCAAAATTCCGGCTCTTCTCGATACGCTGGCTGCGGCTTATGCCGAGGCCGGAGATTTTCCGCAGGCGATCAGCGCGGCCGAAGAAGCCCTCGGCCATGCTCGCTCTTCCGGGGACAATGACGCTGCTAAATTAAGCGAAAGCATTCTTGCGTCACTTCGCGAAAATCTTCCCTATCGCCAGGAACCGGAGTAACTATTTATTTTCTTCCTCGGCGCGATGCTGGAGTCGCACTCTTCGCGCGCGGACGCAGCTCTAGGATGATCGGCAAACCTGTGAAAGGGTGTGCGCGGCGAATGAAAGCTTCCAAGTAGCGCGTGTACGTCTGGTTCAACAAACGTGGATCGTTCACGAAAAGGACAAATTCCGGAGGCTGGAGTGGTTGGTCTTCTTTTCCTTTCGATTGGGCGGCATAAAAAAGCTTGAGGCGCCGCGCTCTTATGGTCGGCGGCGGGTTTGCTTCAAATGCTTGTCTCAGTAATCGGTTTAGAACTCCAGTGCCGACGCGTTGCCCCGCCGCGCGTTGGATTTTTTCGATTAACGCAAACAATTTGCCGACGTGTTCTCCAGTCAACGACGATGTGATTAGCACTGGCGCATAATCCAAAAAGAAAATTTGATCGCGCGCGGCCCCAACCAGTTTTGCGATGGCCTCCTTTTGATTGCGTCCGGGTTTAACCAGGTCCCACTTGTTCAAGATAACGATCGCCGGTTTCTGGGCCTTTTGAATCAACCCGGCGATTCGTTTGTCCTGGGCGGTTACGCCGGCTGTGAGATCGACAATGAGGATGCAAAGATCGGCGCGGCGGATGCTGCGTTCCGCACGCATGACACTGAAGATCTCAGCTGAGGTTGATTGTTTACCGCGGCGTCGGATTCCCGCCGTATCAATGAAAACGAACCCGCGGCCATTGCGTTCATAAAGGATGTCAATTGCGTCACGCGTGGTTCCTGCCAGCTCGCTTACGATGGCGCGTTTGCTGCAAACGATGGAATTGACGAGGGACGATTTTCCCACATTGGGTCGACCGAGGATCGCGACTGCAAGTAAATCCTCGATACTCGATCCTGGATGCTCGATTTTGGAAGGCGAGGAGAGATGTCGATCGATTGCGTCTATCAAATCTGAGGTGCCTCGATCATGTTCTGCGCTGATCGCAACACTCGATTTGAAACCTAACGAATCAAACTCTACTGCATGCGGCAAATGTTTGTCATCGTCGATCTTGTTGACGACCAGGACCACAGGTTTTTGAGATTTTCGCAAGACTCGCGCGAGCTCTTCGTCGATCGGCGATAACCCTTCTTTTGCGTCGACGACAAAAAGCAAAAGATCGCTCTCGTGCAACGCTTCCTCAGCAGCGCTGCGCACCTGCGCGGTCAGTTCCTTTTCACCAGCGCCGAAAATGCCGCCGGTATCCCACAGAACGAACGGCCGTGAACCGCGCTTACAAATCCCAGAAATCCTGTCGCGCGTAATTCCGGGCTGATCGTGGACGATGGCAATTTTTCGGCCAATCAGGCGATTAAATATCGCCGATTTACCGACATTGGGCCGGCCGACGATAGCAACAGCGGGAAGATTGTGGGCCGCGTTGTTCATCGTGCGGGAATGCCGGGCTCACTGTTTTGTAGCGTGCGCATGGCCTTCGGCTTGTAACTGGCGCACCCCGTCTGTGACGTAAACGATTCCTGAAATGAATGTGAAAAGCCCTGCCGCGCCAACCACGTAGGGCAGGGGAAGAAAATGAAGCTGCAGCATCACCCAGCCAATAGCGACCATCTGCAACACAGTAGCCACCTTTCCAGTCCACTTGGGCTTCACGTGCACTTTGCCATTTAGCAGATACAGGATCATTGCCCCCACGAGAATCACGGCGTCACGTGAGATGACCAGCACAGGAAACCATGCCGGAAATCTCCCGTAGTCGGGATCGACTTCATTCCAATTGCTGATGCTCAGCGTAATAATGCCGCTCAAAAGCAAGCCCTTATCGGCCAACGGATCGAGAATCACTCCCAACGAGCTCCTCTGATTGTAGTGGCGCGCGACGTAACCATCCAGACCGTCACTGACAGCGGCAATCAGGAAAATAGCAATGGCAGTAAAACGCATCCATTCGAGTGGCTCCGCGCGTTTGATGCTT
>QHRI01000289.1 GCA_003221375.1 Verrucomicrobiota bacterium | reverse complement strand
AATATCACTAACTCACCGGCGACCGTCCCATTTTTTGTTCCGCCGAAGCAGAGAACATCAACTCCAACCTCCCATGTGATTGTTCTTGGTGAGCAGTTGAGCGATGCGACTGCGTTGGCGAAACGCGCACCGTCCATGTGCAGGGACAATTGGTACGAACGCGCCAGGCCAGCGATCGCCGCAATTTCGTCGCAATTATAAACCGTTCCGAACTCGGTTGCCTCTGCAATGCTGATCACGCCCGGCTTGTGCGAGTGCAGTTCGTTCTGTCGCGCAAGCAGCACTTTGGCTTCGCCAATATCGATCTTCCCATTTCCGCCCCCGACCAAGAGCAGTTTCGATCCGCCGGTGAAAAATTCCGGGCCGCCGCATTCATCGGTCTGAATGTGAGCGTTCTGATGGCAGATAATACTGCGAAACGACGGACATATTTGCGCGAGAGCCAGGGCATTCGCCGCAGTGCCGGTGAAAACAAAATAAACGTCGCAATCGGTCTCGAAGATTCCGCGGATCCGGTCGCACACGCGGGCCGTCCAGCGGTCCTCGCCATACGCTGCGGCGTAATCCGCATTGGCTTCCTGCAATGCGGCCGACGCCTCCGGGCAAATCGGCGCAGTGTTATCGCTCGCAAATTCGTGACGCTCTACGGTCATGACTGTTTGCTACGCGCTTTCTGCGCCCGATCAAATGAGTACAAAAAGAGATTGCCTGACAGATCCGAGCCCTGGGCCTCCGGAGTCTGCCAGGCAAACCTCCTCCACTTGCTCCTCAAAATTGCTTGAAGCAATTTCATCCTCATTTCGGAAGCCGATGGCAAACTGAGCGTGTCTGGATGTAATTTTTTTTTTGAGCCCCTAAAGACGTCTGGTTCCGTCTTTGCTTAACGCATGGGGGCGAACTAATTTCGTGGATGAGGTCGCTTCAAAGCGAAATCGAACAGCGCGGACAGCGCATCGTTTTGTTGATGTTCTCCCTTCACTGCGCACTTCAGGCGAAATTGTTCAGCACCTTCAGGAATACTTCGCTGAGGCGCGTGATTCGCAAAAAGTCTCGGAATTTCTCGGGGCTGGGGTTCGTCTGGCACGCGTTGTTCCGTGGATCAGCGGACCTATCCTGCGCTGGAACGTTTCCGAAATGGCGCGCCAGTTTATTGCCGGACGAAATTCAGACGATGTCATGCGGACGTTGCGGAAGCGCCGCGCCCAAAAAATTGGATTTACTGTCGATCTCTTGGGAGAAGCTGTCGTCAATGAAACGGAGACCGACGAGTATGCGGCGCGTTACCTGGATTTGCTCGAGGGCCTCTCGCGCGAAACAAAAGACTGGACTGATCCCCTGGGCAAAAATTCGGCACTTTTCCCGGTCGTAAATCTTTCGGTCAAAATTTCTGCCCTCTATTCGCAAATAAATCCGGCCGACCCTGCGGACGCCATTGCCCACCTCGCGCCCAAGCTGCGGCCCCTGCTGCGTCGCGCGCGAAACGTGGGCGCTTTCATCAATTTCGACATGGAAAGCTATGCGCACAAAAATATAACCCTCGAATTGTTCAAAACCGTTTTCACCGAGGAAGAGTTTAAGAATTGGCCGCATGCAGGAATTGTCACTCAAGCCTATTTGCGGGATTCTGAAGCAGATTTGCGTGACCTGATCGAGTGGGGTCGCGCGCGCGGAACGCGGTTTGCGGTCCGTCTGGTGAAAGGCGCGTATTGGGATTACGAAACAGCGAAATCGCGCCAGAACGGCTGGGATTGTCCGGTTTATCTTCAGAAACCGGAGAGCGATACGAATTTCGAAACGCTCACGCGGTTGCTACTGGAGAATGAATCTGTAGTTACGTCCGCATTCGGGTCGCACAACGTTCGGAGCATCGCACACGCGCAGGCATTCGCGGATGAACTTGGCGTCGATCGCAGCCGCTTCGAGTTTCAGTTGCTCTATGGGATGGCTGGACCAATTAAGCGTGCATTAGTGGATATGGGTTATCGCGTTCGGGAATATTGCCCAGTCGGTGAACTTCTTCCCGGGATGTCCTACCTGGTCCGACGTCTGCTCGAGAACACCTCGAATGAAGGATTTTTGCGCGCAAAATTTTCCGACAACGTCCCGGCAGCAGAACTGCTGCGCAATCCAAGAGAAATTTTGCACCGGAGCCGAAACGGCGTTCTACCGCCACTAAATTCCACCATAAATATGACAAAAAATACACCCAAAACACAACCGGGCGCTCCCTATGACAATGCGCCCCTAACGAACTTCGCTTTACCGGAGAACCAGGAAAAAATGCGGGCTGCGTTGCGCGAACAGCGCAAACAATTTGGACGCAAAGTTCCCCTCACGATCAATGGCGAGAAGATTTGGACCGACAAAATGTTTTCGTCGGTCAATCCGAGCCAGCCAGACCAAATCGTCGGCTACGCCGCGGAAGCCGATATTCCCGAAGCTGAACGCGCCGTCACCGCGGCTCGCGCTGCGTTCGAAAAATGGCGTCGCACTTCGTTTGAACAGCGCTGTGAATTACTGGAGCGCGTCGCCGAAATTCTCGAACGACGCCGATTTGAGCTCTCCGCGCTCGAGGTCTTTGAGGTCGGTAAGCCGTGGAGCCAGGCGGACGGCGATATTGCCGAAGCCATCGACTTCTGCACCTTCTACGCCCGCCGGATGCGACTGTTAGGCCGGCCCCGGCTCACGCAAAATGTGCCTGGCGAAGAAAGCTACCAGCATTACTGGCCACGTGGCGTCGCGCTTGTGATCGCGCCGTGGAATTTTCCGATGGCGATCTTGTGCGGGATGGTCAGCGCCGCGCTCGTCACCGGCAACACGGTGATCATGAAACCCTCTGAGCAATCGGTCATCATCGGCGCCATGCTGATGGAAATTTACGAGGAGGCCGGCGTGCCTCCCGGCGTGTTGAATTTTCTCAACGGCAAAGGGTCGGTCATCGGTGCGCACATGGTCGATCACAAAGACGTCGATTTGATTGCCTTCACAGGATCGCGCGAGGTGGGGCTGTGGATTTGGGAGAGCGCCGGCAAAACTCGCGAAGGCCAGCGAGAGCTCAAACGCGTCATTTGCGAGATGGGCGGCAAAAATGCCATGATCGTCGATTCCGATGCCGATCTGGATGAAGCTATTGTCGATTCGATTTATTCGGCATTCGGTTTTCAAGGCCAGAAGTGTTCCGCGCTCTCGCGGCTGATCGTTCTCGAAGAAAACCACGACCGCGTCATGGAACGTTTGCTCGGTGCCGCTGCCAGCGTGCGCGTCGGCAATCCAGAAGAACCGGGCGTTGTGGTCGGGCCGGTAATTGATGAGGCCGCCTACCGGCGCATTCTGGATTACATCGAGGTCGGTAAAAGCGAAGCGACACTCGCCTATCAGGCGAAGGACGTCCCGCCACACGGTTATTTCATTCCACCTACAATTTTTACTGGAGTGAAGTCAAACATGCGGATTGCCCGCGAAGAGATTTTCGGCCCAGTGCTAAGTGTGATCAAAGTGCGCGACCTCGATGAAGCCATCGAAGTCGCCAATGGCACCGATTATGCGTTGACCGGTGGCTTTTTCTCACGCAGCCCGGCTAACATCGAGCGCATCAAAGCGCAATTGGAAGCCGGCAACGTGTACATCAACCGCCCGTGCACCGGTGCGATAGTTGGCCGTCATCCGTTTATTCCGCGTGTCGTGACCGAAAACGTCACACGCCACGGACTTACTCCGGAAAAGACGCCCGAATATCGCGAGGAATTTCTCTGGCCTCCGAAACGTTGAACGGGACGCGAGTCTTCGCGAAACCCGAGCAATTTGGCTACTGGTCCAACGGACGTCCTTTGCTCAGCAGTTTCACCACTGTGACCACCATGTAGAGCACTGGCCACGCTGAGGTCAGAACAATCAGTGCAAACACGGCCATTTCCTTGGCACGCTCTCGTGCAGCCTCGATGCGGAATTCGCGTGCTAAATTGTAAAAATTCCTGACTCCATGTCTGTCCTCTCCGTCGTAAGGCGAAAAATAGCCGCCGTGCCAGTGGCCGAAACCGGAATGAAAAAAATAGTCGGTGTGCGGAAATTGCCCCTCACCGTCCGTGGAAGGACTCCTGGGTTTCATAACCAAAACCTCGTTTCGGAACCGCCAACTACAATACCACGTTACAAAAAGGAATCAGCCTAAAAAATCTGTTATCCGAAGGGTTCTTTCGGCCGGCAGACGCGCGCAAGGGATTCAAAGGTCCGAAGGACGCACAAATCACTCCCTCTGCTCCTGCGTGACCCGGCCTTTTTTCTACGACAAAGACGGATGGTCGAATCTCGAATTTTGGTCCGACTATCTACTTCTCACCGATCACAAACTTGTCATGACATAGCCTCAACAAGCCGGTCTGCAACATTCATCGAGGTGGAGTCGGCCGTGGCGGCGGAGTCGGGCGAAGCCTGGGCGTGGGACTAGGCCTGGGCGTGCCTGTTGGAGTTTGCGTCGCCGTTGGTGAAGGCGTTGGGGTAGAAGATGGAGTAGCCGTAGGGGACGGGCTAGGAGTAACGCTTGGCGTCGGCGTGGCTGTTGGTGTTGGGGTTGCCCCTGAAGGAGTATAGAGTTCAGCGCTTGCCAACGCAGTGACGCTGATATCAAGTCCCCCCGCGGCAAGGACCATGCCGTCGGGCAGCAACGTCGCCGTATGCTGATAGCGTCCGGTATTGAGATCACCAGTAGCCAGCCAACTCCCGCTGGCCGAATCATACAGTTCCGCGCTGGCGTAACTGCCACTAAAATTGATCCCCCCTGCGACAAGTACCATGCCGTTGGGCAACAAGGTCGCCGTGTGCGCATAGCGCTCGGTGTTGAGATTGCCGGTGGCACTAGAAGTCCCGCTAGCGGGATCGTAAAATTCCGCGGTCGGTGAAATGCCGTTACTGTTAATTCCTCCTGCAACAAGGACGGTGCCGTTTGGCAGCAACGTTGCGGTATGTACAACGCGGGGGGTATTGAGATCGCCGGTGTTAGTCCAAGTCCCGCTCACCGGATCATACAACTCCGTGCTCGCCAAAGTGCCGCTACCACCAAATCCCCCGGTAACAAGCACCATGCCGTCAGGTAGTAACGTCGCCGTGTGAGTAAAGCGCGCGGTGTTAAGTTCGTTGACCAGAGTCCAGCTCCCCGTCGCCGGATCGTATAGTTCCACGCTCTCGAGAATCTTATTAATTCTGTTATATCCCCCCGCAACAAGCACCTTGCCGTCGGGCAACAACGTCGCCGTGTGTAACTGCCGTTTGATGTTAAGACTGCCGGTGACAGTCCAAGTCCCGGTCGCCGGATCGTACAGTTCGGCGCTCGCCAGGTCGCCGTCGTTAGTGCTATCTCCCCCCGCAACGAGTATCTTGCCGTCAGGCAACAATGTCGCTGTGTGATAAAAGCGTTCGTGGTTGAGACTGGCGGTAACAGCCCAAGTCCCGGTCGCCGGATCGTACAGTTCGGCGCTCGGAGAACTGACAGAACCGATATCAACTCCGCCCACAACCAGCACCATGCCGTTAGCCAATAATGTCGCGGTGTGCGCATCACGTGCGGTGTTGAGACTTCCAGTGAAGGTCCACGTCTCACTGAAAGGAATGCCGATGCTGCCGCCAAGCAATACAGATGCCTTTGCCTCGGTGGGTTGGTTTGCGGATGTGTCAAACGCGAGTTGCAATGAATTTGCCGTGGCGAACAGCGCAAGTAAAAGACCGGCTAAGAAGACAAAAAGGCCAATTGAGGCGCGAAGATCAAAGAAGCCCCCTTCGTCAACGCTACTCCGAAAGCGTTCGCGAGCAGGCGCGCGGGCAGCTGCAGACTGAGGAGCGAATTTCTTTTTCATAGAGGAAACCGCGGATCACCCATCATCGCGTTTAGAGCGATGCCGGGCACGCAGCGGATCATTAATTCATTGACGTACT
>QHRI01000288.1 GCA_003221375.1 Verrucomicrobiota bacterium | reverse complement strand
TGTCGTTGACGGTGATGTTGCGACCGTTGCCGTTGAAAATGCCCGCGTAGTAGGTCAGCAGGTCCTTCTGCTCAGGCCAAATGCTGGTGAATGGTTTTCCCCAAAGTTCAGCACCGATTTGCCGATCTGGCGTGATTGCGCCGGTTGGCAACGTGCGTTCAATCGTGAGCAAGCTAGTATCAGGCGTTAGCTGCTCCAGGCCAAATGGCGCTTTATACTGACCGGCCTTGACTTGTAGCGCTGGGATTTGATGCCAGTTGACCCAAATGTCTGTTGCAGAAAAGGCGGTCCTGTTGCCGGAAGTGCCATCGCTCTGCCCAAAATCGCCTTCCATTTTAAAGTCGAATTGCTCCGCAAAGTCGCCAGTCAAATTGATCCGCGCCCGTCGCAGCCGAAACCGATCTTTTATCGCAGTCTGGCCAAACCGGCCTTCGAAGGCGGAGACGTCGCCATCTTCAAAATTCACCTGAACGAACCCGCCGAGCACAAGCTTTAACTCCGATCCCCGCTGCTGGACGTAAATCGGCGTTTTCGCTTCTTCGACCACCGCCTTTTCCACATAGGTCTTTCCGTCATAACTGATTTTGGTTTTCATTTTCCCCTCAGAGACAGACCCAGTCTCTTTCTTTAACTCGGCGACTTCCTTTTTGAGCTCGGCAACCGTGCGCTCGAGTTCCTCGATGCGCTTGGCGTCGGAGGGGCTTTCCGCAGCGAGCGGTTGGATCGTTGTTAACAGCAGTATCGAAACCACAACGCTGATCTGGCTAAAAAAATACTTTCTAATCGACATCTTTTTTTCCTATTTAGCCGCCTTTTTCGCGCGACCATTGTGTGACTGGCTCCCGCGGGACCCTGAAAATTGCTTCAATGCCTCCACTCTGCTCCTGCCATGAAGCGGCGGCTCGTCCTCTTTGGTCAAGATCGATCCGAGCGGGATCGATCTGCGGAGGAAAGGCGGCGCGACTTTATCGCGACGATATTTGCGAAGCGTGATCTCGACGATATCGGCGAGAGTGAAGCGATCGAGCACTGTGCTGATAGCGTTTCGAACGTCGAACATCAACATTCGCAGGCCGCAGTGAATTTCATCCGGGCATGAGCAGCGGGCGTACGACGTTTGGCTAACACATCGAATCGGTGCCAATGGCCCATCGATCATGCGAATGACGCCACCAAATTTGATTTGCTTCATTGGCCGCGCGAGAGAGTAGCCGCCGAATTTCCCGCGTCGGCTTTTCACGTATCCGGCTGTCTTCAGTTGCGTGAAAATCTGTTCGAGAAATTTAACCGGCAGTTTTTCCTTTGACGCAAGCTCGCTGATCTGAAGCATCGGCCAGCCGAGTTCGGAGGCGATGCCGAGATCGATAAGAGCTCGGAGCGCGTATTCGCCGCGTTTAGAAAGTTTCATGTCGCACCCTCACACGTGCACATCGCTCGGAGACTCACGTCGATTCTCGCCGCACCCGCTGTTGGAAAAGTCGGGAGTGGCGAACAGGTCGCCGGTCACGCAACCGAACATGAAAGCCATCAGGCCGCTCGTAGCCTTCCGGCGCGCGAAACAATGCGATCGACAGTGCGCCCAAAACAGCGGGAAGCGCGATAAGAATAAGAGCGCTTCGGAAGTGCGATACCATCTGATATTCAATCCAGGCGATGCCCAAGCAGACTAACGACAAGCAAATCAATCCGATTATCTGTTTCATGTTCGGACCTCCATTCGTTCATTCAATGTCTACTGAACTACTATGGTTTCAAATCCCTACTAATGCAATAGGAAATCGGATGCAAGCAATTTTTTGGATGCTTCAGCAATTGGGTCAAAACGCCGCTCGACCCGAAATGATGTCGCCACCGCGCTGCCTTTCCGGCTTCGGCTTGCTTATCAGTAGCAAGCAGGAATCAGAAACGACTCGCCGCCAGGAGGAGCGCTCGCGTGGATCTGCAGTGCGAGATTTCTCAGGAGTTATAGCCTAACCGCGGATCGAGCTCCATCAATGCCTCCGCAGCATATTCCTGATCCTCCGCAGAAAGATACTCCCGATAACCCCCTACTTTTCCGCGGCGCACTTTGAACGACTCTGGATCACGCACGTCGCCCGGATGCAGGATTTTCGAATCAAAAACCCCAGCTGCTTCTAACTTTTGCATGTTCTCGAAACGAGCAAACTCAAGCGTCTCCTGAAAAATCGACATATCCGGCATCGTTTCGCCAACCACGGCAAGCAGGTCTCGAAAATGTTCGGCGGGAGATGCCCGCAGCGCCTCATACCGAACGATTGTGAAATCCTTTCGGCCCGAGAATTCGTCAAGCCAGTCATTCATTGCGCGAACAATTCCGCGGATTCCAAATCTTTTCCGTGGATCTCGCACGAGCAGGATGATCTTCGCTTTTCGAAGTTCTCTTCTTGGCACGAGGTATTTGCCGCGCAAGCGGTCCCAGCGATTGCCCTTCGTCCGGTGCTCGAAACGATCATGCGAGAATATTACGCGGGGAAATCCCGGATGATCGTATCGCCCAGGTTGCAGCGTGAATTCAAGGCCGTGACGCTTGCACAAGTAAGCGCAAAGAAATGTCCGGATCCATGTGCGTCCGCTTTTTGGCGCTGAAAGAATGACGACCTCTCCGCGTGAAAGCAGCTTGGCGCGACTACTGAAATTTCGACGTGTCCACCGAAGGGAGCGCCGCAAGAATCGAGAAACCGAGACAGGCTTCTCCGGAAGCCCCGAAAGTTCACCCGGCTGGACCACTTCACCCGGGGACATGTCCGCCGGTTGTGTGTCGGCCAAAGATCGGGCTGTTATTTCAATCGCCATTCCCGGAATTTCCTCATTTTGAGCCGCTGTTCTGCGAGCAAGCGCGCAGGAGCCTTGCGGAACTGTTGCATAAGACTGCAAAAAGAGGTATTTGTTCAAGCAGAAAAAATAGGGGGCGTACTGGCTTCGACTCATCGTTGGAAGCACAGGCGGCATGTCGAGGATGGTTCGTTGGCCTCGTTAAAAACCGGACCAAAAAACAAACGCAGACAACGAAGGTCTAGCTCTCGCGGCTTAATTGACCGTGACGTTTGTCGTGGGACGCCTGCTACGACGGCAAACGTGGACAGCAGGCTGGCGAATCGGTGGAGCGACCGCACCGGTTCGTGAATCGATTTCGTGGACGCTCGGGAGCCGGCAGTGTGCCGGCGCATGGCTTGGCTCCTCAGAATTTATCGTCGGATAAACATGTAGATGTTTGCGCGGATAGCGGCGAGGACAGGGGTTCAACTCCCCTCGCCTCCAGCCCCGAAAACTTTCGGGGCCGTCAAGCTGAAGGCTTGGCGAAGGCGGACACCCAGCCGATTCGATGTCCCAATTAGCACTGGCGAGTTCCAGGACGTGCCCAGATTTGGAGGCGAACCCACCCGGCAGGCAAGGAATTTTCGCCACCCCGAATTCGAAACTCGCAATTCGCGGGGCCTGATTTAATTCTGAAATCATGCGCGACGCGCTCACTCCAATGATGCAGCAGTACCGGCGGCTCCGAGGCAGCATCCCGCCGGACACGCTCCTGCTTTTTCGCCTCGGTGATTTTTACGAGTTGTTTTTTGAAGACGCAAACGAGGCATCAGGCCTGTTGAACGTAGCGCTGACCAAGCGCAATGGCGTGCCGATGTGCGGCGTGCCATATCACGCCGCGCAAACTTACATCGCAAAGTTGATCAAGGCGGGCCGGCGCGTGGCAATTTGCGACCAGACCAGCGAGCCGCAACCGGGAAAAATTGTGTCGCGCGACATCACCCAGATTATCAGCGCTGGAACTGTGAGCGATCTGGATCTACTCGAGGCGAAACGCGCGAATTATTTGGGCGCGGTTTACGCTGACGGCGGCATATTTGGGTTCGCTTATGCAGACCTGACCACAGGCGAGTTCAGGCTTGTCGAACTGACAGATCGACAATCCCTCCTCGACGAGCTGGCGCGCGTTTCGCCATCGGAACTCCTCGTCAGCTCCGAGCAGAAAGATCAACTTGGCCCGGTCGACCATGCGCTTGAGTACGACGGCTACGCGTTCCTGCCGGAGCAGGCGATCTTCACCCTATGCGAGCATTTCAAAACGAAATCGCTGGACGGATTTGGCTGCGGGGACATGTCGCGAGCGGTAGCGGCGGCGGGCGCAATCGTTCATTATCTGAAGCATCAGCTTCGGCGTAACATCGATCATCTCACCTCGCTGCGATGCGATGCTTCGGCGGAATACGTGGTGCTCGACGCCGCGACCCAGACGAACCTTGAACTCGTTGAATCACGCGGCGCACGTAACACCAGTTTGCTGGCAGTTCTTGATCGCACGGTTACGCCGATGGGCGGTCGGAGATTACGTTCGTGGATTTTGCAGCCTCTGCGCAATTTGCACGAGCTCGAGCGGCGCCAGGAAATGCTCGCTGATCTGCTGCAGGAAACAGATCTGCTGGCAGCGATCCGCGCTCAACTCAAGTTGATTCGCGACATCGAACGCGCAACCTCGCGATTGAGTCAAGCTTCTGGAAACGCGCGCGATCTGGTGGCCCTGAAATTTTCTTTGCAAGAGCTTCCGACGCTAAAGAATGAATTACAGAAACTAATTGAGAGAATTAAGTTTGGTAGGGCGGGTTCACCGAACCCACCGAACGTTAGGCAAGAACAAGGTGCGACGAATGCCAGTCCGGCTCGGACCAAGCACGCCCTACCAATGGATTTACAAAATGAGATTCACGAAATGCCAGCGCTGGCTGACATGCTCGGAAAAGCAGTCGTCGACGATCCGCCGTTGACGTTAAAGGAGGGCGGAATCTTTCGCGACGAATACGACGCCGATCTCGACGAGCTGCGGCGAGCATCACGCGACGGGAAAAATTGGATCGGCCATTTGCAGGAGCGCGAGATCGCTGCGACGGGCATTAAGTCACTCAAGGTACGTTATAACTCTGTCTTTGGTTATTTTATCGAGGTGACTAGATCGAACCTGGCGAACGTGCCTGCGCACTATACACGCAAGCAGACTACCGTGGGGGGGGAGCGCTTCGTCACTCCGGAGCTAAAGGAGATTGAGGCAAAAATCCTCGGCGCAGATGAGAGGGCACGGCAACTCGAGTACCAGCTTTTCCAAAAACTACGCGAGGAAACGCTGCGCGAGTTGGAGTCGATCCAGCAAACTGCCGCGGCTATTTCGGTGCTCGACGTCATTTGCGCGCTAGCCGAGGCAGCGCGGTTGTTCCGTTATTGCTGTCCG
>QHRI01000287.1 GCA_003221375.1 Verrucomicrobiota bacterium | reverse complement strand
AAGAGCGACATCTCTTCGATTTCTTCCTCGGGATTTTCCTCGACTTCTGCCCGTTCGCGTGAAATCTCCGCCTCGTAAACTTCTGCTTCGCTCTTTGCGGCGAGATATGCGCCCGCGCCCATCGACAGGGTGGACGCGAGCATGCCTGCAAGCCCCGAAATCAGAATGTAATGTTGCTGATTATTCGTCGCTCCGGCAACGCCTGAAACAATTCCAAAAACCGCGCCCAATCCATCGTTCGCGCCGTAGATTGCGTCGGCCACCCAACTACCGCCTCGCCCGTGCCAGCGTTCGCGCTTCAGGATCTTGTCCAGCGCCGTACGTGGACTAACCGGCGGCGCCATGGCGCTGAGCGCTCGCGCATGCGCTTTCTCTTCGATTGCGCTTTTCCGTAAAAATTCCTGCACGTCTTCTTCGCCGGACAAAGCCCGCTGAGCTTGATCGTGAAATTCCGCTTCCTGCCGTTCTTCCGTTGCTTCCATCCGACGAATGGCGATTTCGGCTCCGGCAATTTTGTTCCACCAACGACTGAGCCGGCGCTTAATCGTGTCCTTCAGGGCAGGCGGTTCTGCGCCAAGATCGCGGAGTTTTTTCTCCCAGCGCTGTGCATGGCGCTCTTCGGCTTCCGCCATCCGCAGGAGAACGCCTTTGCGTCTTTCGTCCCGCTCGCGTTCGGCCAGATCGCGGTAGGTTTGCGCCGTCTCGACTTCTGCGCGCCAATTGCGTTTGACGACTTCGATCGTCTGCTCCGGTCGCGATCCGCCTGAGGAAGATTGCGGTTGCTGACCCTTCGATTCGCGAGGCGGATTTTCGCTGCTCATATGCGATTAATCAGCCGGTTCGATCGCGGCGCCAATCGCGGGCTCTGCTCTGGCTTTTAGTTGCTGCGCTGTAATTACAATCGCGACTGAACCGATAATCAATGCGCCAGCAATTAGAACACGCAGTGTAACCGTTTCCCCGGCAAAAGCGGCCCCTAACAAGACGGCTACAATCGGATTCACATACGCATAGGTGGCGACTTTCGCGGGATCACAGTGACGCAACAGCCAGATGTAGGCTGTGTATCCAATCACAGCTCCGATAATTACTAAGTAGATAAACGAAGCGACCGATAAGATCGACACCGAGCCAGGATGAAAGCGCCTCGTTTCGCCAGTCAGAATGCCGGTAAGGAAAAGAAGCAGTCCGCCGCAAAGCATTTGTTGAGCGGCAGTCAGAAACGGCGAGGCCGCGTGTTTCGCTGTGCGCGAATAAAGCGACCCTGCCGACCAGATGAACGAGGAAACCAGAAGGATTAACATTCCGGTCGCGGGATGTCGTCCATCACTTGAATGGAAACGCAGGGCTGGCCCGAGCAAAATGCCCACGCCAACAAAACCTCCCACCAGTCCAAGCCAGATTACGGGGGGCGGCTTCGATGTGATTCCCGTCGCCCATCCAAGCATTACAATGTAAATCGGGACAATTGCGACAATCAGGGCCGCCAATCCTGTATCGATATATTGTTCTGAAATGGTGACGCCGCCATTACCTGCAAGCAGCAGGCATGCGCCAACGACCAGCGATACGCGCCAGTTTGCCCAGCTCGATTTATACGCGCCTTGCGACCACGCGATCACGAACATAATCATTCCTGCCAGCAGGAAGCGCGCCCCAGCCATTAAAAATGGCGGAATACTTTCGATAGCGAAGCGGATGCCGAGATATGTCGAGCCCCAAACGAGATAAAGCGCGACGAATGCAATGATGATTCGGACCTTTGTGGGCGCAGCCATGAAGCGACCACAATCTGCCAATCACGTGACAGAGCAAACGCGCCAGTTCAAATCGTTGAAGCGTTGTAGAGGCGTTCGCCGCGGCGAACGCCTGTTCGATGGATCCAGTGCTCGCCGCGGCGAGCACCGCTACAACTCGCGAGGCGACTCTACGCGCCGCGCCTGAAAATGAATCGATATAACAACAACAGGATCATTGCGCCGACGACTGACATGATCCAACCGGCGACGTAATTTTCTCCGGCAAACATGCGACCGATCCACGTACCGACAAACGCGCCGGCGATGCCGAGAAGAATCGTAACGATACAGCCACC
>QHRI01000028.1 GCA_003221375.1 Verrucomicrobiota bacterium | reverse complement strand
ACGGCCGACAGAAGTTTGCATAGAATGGGTAAGGCCGGTCGGCGTTTGCAGGGAGGTAGCGCCAATGTTTGTACATCCAGAGCCACGGCGCCGGGTTCTTTCGCACGTACGGTTCAAACGAATCCCAGCATGCCTGGGCGATTTGTTGATAAGTCATCCCGCTTGTGTTGCTGATCTTAGGATGAAAGATAAGCCTGTAGCGCCCGTTCGGCAGCGGTTCGCAATGCGCCGGAATGACGGGAACGCCGGTGCGTTCGCTCAACCAGGCATGCGCGGAAGTCACGCATGTTTTTAATCCAAAACAATCAATCGCTACCGCGCCCTGACTGGGTGGTACGGTGAGATCGACCAATAACGCCGTGCGCCCTTTTCGTCGCAAGACCTTGTAAAGTCGCATGATTCCGCGCTCGCGCGGAACAAGCTCGTGCCCGGATTGTTCGCGCAGCTTTCTAAAAATAGGATCCAGCGAAGCGTTCTTAAATTCCTGTGAGATGATGGTACCTTTCAGATCTAGAAAACCGCAGGCCAAGCTAAGCCATTCGAAGTTGCTGTAGTGATAGCAGGCAATGATCACGCTGCGCTCCGGCCCGGTATCGCGCATCGTTTCTTCGAAGTTCTGCAGCTCGATATACCAAAGGAAATTCAGGGGCGTCAGGCGCGGGCTCCACAGCAAATCAACCATGGTTCGCGCGAAATGTTGAAACGATCCACGCGCAATTTTGCGCCGCTGGCGGGCAGATAATTGCCCGCCAAACGCGACCTCCAGATTGTTTAGCGCAACGCGGTATCGATGCCGATCAAGGAAGCCAAGCAACGCTCCGGCAAGCTGGGCAAGGCGATAGCAGGCCTTTCGCGAGCATAACGGAATTAATTTCGTTGCCAGGGAAAGACCGGCCCACTCCAAGCGGTATCGAATTCGCTTCCAGCGCGAGCGCATTACCATTTTTATGACGAATGCCTAATGACGAAGGAATGACAAAATACAAACGACAAAGAGGACCTTTCGCGTCTCGTCCTTTGAGCATTCGGGCGTCATTCGGCATTCGTCATTCAGGGCCATAAGCCCGGTTACCAACCTTGTCCGGGATTGGCTACCGGAGGAAGGGTTTTGCGAAAGTCAGCCTGCTGGCGATGTGCTTCTTTTTCCTGGTCCGCCTCGCGAGCCTGCTGCTCGGGACTCGGACCCGAACTACAGCCAAGTAATATAAGAAATAACACCGGAACCAAGGGCAAGAGTATTACCACCTTTTTCATAGGGACGTTTAATCATAGTCAAAGCAGCGAACGCGGCAAACTGGGGAACGTTTCCCCTACTACAGAATCACGGTTTCGCTCTTCACTTCTCATCGCCCGGCTGTTTACTCGACGTCAGCTTGAGGCAGTCGCGCTCGAGCGTTTTGAGGCGTTCGATAATTTCATTCAACGCGAGTTCGTTCCTAAGATTGATCTGATAATCGATCTCGGCGCGGAGCCGGTCCTTATGAGACTGCCGATTTTGCGACATCAGAATGATCGGCGCTTGCAGAACGGCAATCATGTTGATCGCGGTACTCAGGAGCAGATAAGGGTATGGATCAAACCCGTTATTGGCCAGCAGCAAGGTGTTAATCAATACCCACACGTTGAAAAAGAGCACCGCAGCAATGATGAATTTCCAGCTGCCGCCAAACTCCGCGATCATGTCCGCCGCGCGGTCTGCGAAAGTAAACTGGGCCGCTTCCTCAACGTTCACGTTGCGAGTCGCGCTCCGACGCAACAGTTCGTCGGTGTTCCGCAACCGATTGGCCAGTGCGGTGAGCATTTCCAGCGCGATGTTGGGGCTGCTGTGCACGAAGGAAAGAAAATGCTCGCGCGAAAGCACAGCGAGTCGTGCATCCTCGGAGACTATCGCATCGGCTGAACGTTTCTGTCCGTCGAGCAGCGCCATCTCACCGAAAAAGTCGCCGCGGCCCAATTCCGTGAGCGTCATTTCATGTCCATCGGTAGCCTGTACAGAAATGCGGACTTTACCTCGCTCAATCAAATACATGGCGTTCCCATCATCACCGGCGCGGAACAAACACGTCTTTTCTTTGCAGTCGATGCTCTCCAGCAATTGACACAATTTTCTCGCCGCCTCGTCATCGAGCGATTCGAACAACGGCACATGGCGCAACGTGTCGATGGTCATCCGTCGTTAGATAATAGCGGTAAGCTTCGTCTGCGAGAAGCATCAAGTGAGAGAAATGGTGAAATTCCGAATGACAAATGTCGAAGGAATGACGAAGTAACGAACGAAAAAAAAGAAGTGGGCTCTTATTCGTTAGTCATTTGTCATTCGGGTTTCTTTCGTTATTCGTCGTTTCTTTTGCATCGCTTTCGATTGGCGATTTTGCTATCGCTATGGGTTGAATTTCCAAATCGCAGAAGTTACAACGAAAATATGCTTCATCTCATTTGGTATATCTTTGTCGGCTTCCTCGCGGGTTGCGTCGCTAAGGCGCTCATGCACATGCACCTTTCGATCACGTGGACAATCGTGCTCGGAATTGTCGGCTCGATTATCGGCGGCGCTGTGACTCACCTGTTTTACCCGCCGAGCGCCGGAGGCAAATTTCATCTTGGAGGATTAATTGTATCGATCATCGGAGCGATTCTCGTTTTGTACATTTGGCACAAGTTCAGGCTGCAACTCCCTCGGGGGTAATTAGTCTCCCTCGACGCGGTTTTCACGTGGTAGGGACGGACCGCCGGGCCGTCCGTACACGTTTCTCGGAGTGCCCGCCGGTTGCGCCCTACCCCCCTTGATTCGGCGCCTCGAAATTGACTTGGACCGGTTCGACTTTAGGTTGGGAATGCGCTCGCTCGCGCTTTCCGAATTGTGAAAAGCGTCCTCTTTGTCTGCACAGGTAATATCTGCCGTAGCCCGATTGCCGAAGGGCTCTTTCGCCGTCTGCTTGGCAACCGAAAAGACATCGAAGTTGTTTCGGCTGGAGTGCACGCAGTACGTGGCCAACCGCCAAGTCTTTACGCCGTCGAAGTCTGCGCGGAAGCAGGCACGGATATTAGCAATATACGCAGTCAACCGCTCACCCCTGCCCTGGTTGATCGGGCGACACACATTTTTGCCATGACCGGCGCGCACTTGGAGACAATTCAGACCCTGTTTCCTGCAGGCGCCGAAAAATCCTTTTTGCTCCGAGAATTTGAAGAGCCGGGGACCACGGTGTGGCGCGATCTCCCGGACCCGATTGGTCTTGGCCGCGAAGTGTACGAACATTGCGCTCGCATCATCCAGAACGCCCTGCCCAGCGTGCTCGCATTCGTCGAACAGGGCGAACTGGTGCGGCCTGGTGCGACGCGCGCACGCGAGCTATCTTCTCGTCCGATGGACCATCTTCCTCACCACATCGAGATGGAATTGACTGGGTCAAAACCTCAGCCCCGTTACGGCGACGCTTTGCGCAAAGTGGATCCGGAAATCTTCGATGCGATCATGGCCGAAGAAAAGCGCCAGCGCGAAAATATTGAATTGATTGCGTCCGAAAATTTCACCAGCCGCGCAGTGATGGAAGCGCAGGGCAGCGTGCTGACAAATAAATAAGCCGAGGGTTATCCGCGGAAACGCTGGTACGGCGGATGTGAGAATGTCGACATCGCTGAGCAACTGGCCATTGATCGTGCGAAACGGTTGTTTGGCTGCGAACACGTGAATGTGCAGCCGCACAGCGGCGCGCAAGCGAACATGGCGGTCTATTTTGCCATGCTTAAACCGGGCGACAAGATTCTGGCCATGAATCTCGCGCACGGCGGGCATCTGACACACGGACATCCCGCGAATTTCTCCGGTAAATTTTACGCTGTCTCGCAGTACGGCGTTAGCGAGAAGACGGAGCAAATCGATTACGACGCGTTGCAAAAGCAGGCCGAAGAGGTGCGTCCCGCAATGATCACCGCCGGCGCCTCAGCATATCCGCGCATCATCGATTTTCCGCGACTGCGTCAAATCGCGGATTCGGTAGGCGCAGTTTTGTTTGTCGACATGGCGCACATCGCAGGCCTCGTAGCCGGCGGCCAGCATCCCAGTCCGATCCAGCACGCGCAATTTGTCACCACTACTACGCACAAGAGTCTGCGGGGACCGCGTGGCGGTATCGTCATGTGCGAAGAGAAATTCGCCAAGCAGATCGATGCCACTGTTTTCCCCGGCGTGCAGGGCGGTCCGCTCATGCATGTGATCGCAGCGAAAGCCGTTTGCTTTCATGAAGCGCTCCAACCGCAGTTCCGCGAATATCAGCGGCAGGTGGTCCTGAACGCCAAAGCGCTTGCTGCCGGCCTGGCCAAACATGGTTACCGCATCGTCTCCGGCGGCACCGATAATCATTTGATGCTCGTCGATCTTCGCCCGAAGGAAATTAACGGCAAAGAGGCGCAGGAAGTTCTCGATCGCGCCGGCATCACCGTAAACAAGAACGGGATCCCCTTCGATACTTATCCAATCTTCAAGCCGGGTGGTATCCGCATCGGTACGCCTGCCGTCACAACGCGCGGCAGGAGAGAAGAGGAAATGTTGGAGGTCGCGGATCTCCTCGCTGAAGCGCTGGCTCATCGCACCGACGCGGAAGCACTGGAGCAGGTGCATCGGAAAGTGCTCGACTTAACCAGGAGATTTCCGTTGCCGATTTAACATGCCAAATGAAGTCGAAAATTGTTGGCCATCGCAAGACACCGAAGACGCCTCAGGAATTTCATGCACGGGGTGCAAAACTTGATCTTGAGGCGAAAATGTTGGACCGCAACGTCTTCGCGGCTTCATTGTGAAATTTCGTACGTAGGACGACTTGGAACGTTGGAAAGAGGGGCTGGCGAACCCAACATGCGAGCCGCACGCGCGTGAAAATGAGCCAGTGAAATATTCGCGCCGCGACGAACGTTTTTTGCAAAACTCATCGCCCAATTGCGCAAATTGACGTTGCAGATTTCAACTGCTTGACTGGTAGCGGTGCTCTACGAGCGCCGAAATTATTTAGATCGGCGGTCACAGACCGCCGCTACAGCAGATTCGCGTTATTCAATCTGCGGAAATCTGTGTAATCTGTGGGCAACATGAACCGAGCTGCTGATCAACCGGAACCTAACCCGCTGCGCGAAGGTTTGTCTGCGCGCGCCGTTCCGCAGCCGTGCACGATTGTAATCTTCGGCGCCACAGGGGATCTCACCCATCGCAAACTGGTCCCCGCACTGTATAACCTGGCCGCCGACGGCGAACTACCCCTAGCTGTGGAGATCGTCGGTTTCGCTCGCCGGCCAAAAACAGATGACGAATTCCGAAGCGATCTCGAAGAAGCTACGCGCAAGTTTTCGCGACAAAGCGTACGCGATGAAATCTGGAAGAACTTTGCGCAATCAATCTTTTATCACCAAAGCGAGTTCGAAGACGAATCTGGTTACAAAGCCCTGGCCAAGCGCCTTGATGAAATCGACAAAAGTCATGGCACCCGCGGTAACCGGCTTTTTTATTTTGCGGCTTCGCCCGATCAGTTCGAGCCGATTCTCAAGAATCTGAAAAACGCCGGCTTAAACCAGACCTGCAAGGGAAGCTGGGCACGAGTCATCATTGAAAAACCTTTCGGTTCCGATTTGGCGTCAGCTCGCGAGCTCAATAGCGTCGTCCGAAATTCTTTTACCGAAGAGCAAACGTACCGAATCGATCATTTTCTGGGGAAGGAAACCGCGCAGAACATCCTTGTGCTTCGGTTTGCCAACGCCATCTTCGCGCCGCTCTGGAACACGCACTACATCGACCATGTGCAAATCACGGCGGCCGAAACGCTCGGCGTGGAAGGTCGTGCCGGTTACTACGAAACCGCAGGCGCCCTGCGCGATATGGTGCAAAATCATTTACTCCAGCTTCTATGCCTGACGGCAATGGAACCGCCAACGGATCTGAGCGCCGACAGTATCCGCGATGAAAAAGTCAAAGTAGTGCGATCGCTGCGTCGATGGTCGCATAATGCGATCGCCACCGAAGTTGTGCGCGGTCAATACGCCAAAGGCGCCATTAATGGCGAGCCAGTCGTAGGTTATCGCCAGGAGAAAAACGTCAACCCGGATTCACAAACAGAAACATTCGTCGCGTTGCGGCTTTACATCGATACCTGGCGCTGGGCGGAGGTGCCGATTTACATGCGCGTCGGGAAACGGCTCCCGAAATCAGCAACGGACATATCGATTCATTTTAAAAAAGCGCCGGCCGTGCTCTTTAACAAAGACTCGCATGACCTGAATGTGCTCGTGATTCGGATTCAACCTGACGAGGGAATTTCGCTGCGAATCCACGCTAAGGTGCCGGGCACGAGCTTTCGCATCGAGCCGGTGAAGATGGATTTTCATTACGGAACCTCTTTCGGGAAAGCGAGTCCTGAAGCGTACGAACGTTTGCTGCTCGATGCGATGAGCGGCGACGCCACGCTGTTTGCGCGCCGGGATGAAGTCGAAGAAGCATGGTCTTTCATCGACCCCATTGAAGAAGCGTGGCACGCAAAGAAGAACGCACCCGAGTTGTTTTTTTATCCCGCCGGTTCATGGGGCCCGGAAGCCGCGGACGATTTACTCGCTCGTGACGGGCGGTCGTGGAGACGACTCTAACCATGCCTCCTGTTGCCGAGACATACTCGTTAGGCGTTCCGGTCGAGGTCAGTAAGATCGACGAGGAGCTGAAAAAACTCTGGCAGGAAAGCGAAAGCGCAGCGACACGCGCCTCACTCGTCAATCTTGCGGTTTATAGCGAGGATGCGGGCTCGCTGAGCAAAAATACCCAGTTGATGGCAAACATTACTGAGAACCACGCCTGTCGCGCCATCGTCATCGAAGCCGATTGCGACGCAAAAGAAAACCATGTAGAAGCCTGGATTAGTGCGCACTGCCATGTTAGCGGAGTCGGGAGTAAGCAAGTTTGCTCGGAACAAATTTCATTTCTGCTCAAAGGCGGTTGTACGGATTTGCTGCCAAGCATCGTTTTTTCGCACCTGGATTCCGACCTGCCATTCTACCTCTGGTGGCAACGGGAGTTCCGTGAACCGATGGATCCTCAACTTTGGGCATGGGTCGATCGAGTGATCTACGACAGCCAGGGCTGGGAAGATTTTCGCGCGCAAATGAGTCTGTTGGAGTCCGCCGAACAAGAAGCCAATCAGCGAATCGTGCTTTGCGACTTGAATTGGACGCGCCTGGATAGTTTCCGTTTCGCGCTGGCGCAATTCTTCGATCATCCTGCCTCACATCACAATTTTGCCAAGATCAACAAATTGAGAATTGATTTCGCGCCCGGCTTCCGATCGACGGCTGTGCTTTTTGCCGGCTGGCTTGCGGCACAATTGAGCTGGCAAAGTGACAAAACGAATGTGCCTAATAAGTTTTCATTCGCCAGTTCCTCTGGCGGAAAGATCGAGGTCGAACTGCGCGAACGGCTCGGGCAGCCAATTGGCGAAGTCGCCATGCAAACGTCCGACATAGAATTTCTGGTCACTCACGCTGAATGCGGAGATCTCTTGGAAGTTTCACGCGGCAAGCCTGGCGGAAAACGCACGCCCCAATTGATGCCTGCAGAAAAGAACGACCCGGTGAGTCTGATGAGCGAAGAGTTAATGCGCGGCGGGCCGCATCATGTTTACCTGCATGCGGTGGAACGTGTTCGCGACTTGCTGTAAGAAAGGCAATTCTTTACGTACACTTTTGTCATTCCGACCGAAGTGGAGGAATCTCTGGATTCAAGAGTAAATAGTAAGAGATGTCTCGACTTCGCTCGACATGACAACAGGCTTTGAGCTAATTGCGCGTGTCAGTATCAAGTAGCACGCAAAACTCGCGCACGTTCTTCTCAATCGAAAATAGGTTTTGCGCACGTTCGTAGCCCGCCTCACCAAGCCTTTGCGCTAACAAGCGATCGTTAGTTACTTTTTCAATCGCTCCAGCGAGCGCCACCGCATCATCTGGCTGCACAAGGAAACCCGTTTCATTTTCAACGACCATTTCTGGAATCCCGCCAATCGTGGTTGAAACAACCGGCAACCCGGTCGCCATCGCTTCCATAATCACCGTGGGTAAATTGTCCATGCCACCATCGATTTCGGGTACGCTCGGCAGCACAAAAACACTCGCGGCACCAAGACGTGCCCTCAGTTCATGCTGCGGCTTGGGGCCCGGAAGCTGAATACGCTCCTGCAATCCTAACTCTTCGATCTGCGCGCGTAACTGATTCTCCAGCGGACCTTCGCCGAAAATCTCGCACCGAAACAATCTTCCACGTTCAACAAGCAATGCGCAGGCGCGAATTAAATCGGCAAAGCCTTTTTTGGCGATCAAACGGCCAATCGCGACGATTAATGGCGGATCAGAGGAAAAAGTCGCGCGCCCGAATTCAGCGAGATTCAAGCCGTTGTAAAGGCGATGAATACGATCGGCCCGTTCTGGGAAACGTTCCCGGAGGAATTTCTCCGAGTAATCAGTTTCAGTAACGACAACACGCGCTGTCCCGACAAGTTTGTCCAGACCAATCTCAAACTTCCTTGGCGCAAAGATATCGTTGGCGTGCGCGGTGAAGCTGAAAGTGATTGGAAAAAATTTGGTGATCCAAAAAGCCGTGCGCGCAGCCATGCCGGCAAAATGCGCATGAACATGGCTGATCCCTTTTTCTTTTAGCCGTAGCCCAACGTACACGGCTTGATAAAGGCGAAGAAAATCGGTTCGACGGGCCCACTCATCGAGAGCAGCGATAATTTCTGGAGTTAGTCTTTCCTTTTTCGAAGCCCTCTGGACAGCATCCAGAAGTTCTTTTTCCTCAGGCAAGTAATGCACACGCTCGACGATGCGCGCGTCCCAATCCTGTGGTGGTTCATCTTTCGGATTCCGGATTGAGAAAATCGGGGCCGCAACGCCTTGTCGATCAAGCTCGGCAACCTCGCGATAGCAAAACGTTTGTCCGAAAGAGGGGAAGCGTTCGAAAAGGTAAGCGAAGGGCGTCATAGGTGCGATTTACGGTAGGGCGGTCTGCAACCGCCGAAATCAAAGTGGCGCAACTTTGCAAGTTGCGCATCGAAGATCGCAAGTTATAAACTCGCGAAGCTCTTCGCCAGTCATGTAACGCGTTACCCATACCTCTACCGGAATCGTCATCGAGGTTCGACCGATCCTTTCTATCCGCGCATAACATCGAACGGTATCCCCTACCCTTACTGGCTGAAGAAACGACATCCCTTCCATCGCAACGGTCACAACGCGCGCTTTCGCGGTTTTCGCTGCAAGAATTCCGCTGCCCAAGTCCATTTGTGAGGTAACCCATCCACCGAAAATGTCGCCATTGGGATTAGTGTCCATAGGCATGGCAATCGTTTGGATAACCAATTCGCCTCTCGGTTGCTCGGGCATTTGGAGCGGATAATAGCACAATCTGCCTTGTCGCAATTTCCTCTTCCTCGGCTTCTGCTTCTTTTGTCTCTCTGTCGAAGAAGATCCAGAGGAAGCGGAAGAGGAAGATTACAGGATCAGCATGCAATCGCCGTAGCTGTAAAAACGGTAACCTTCGCGGATCGCCTCCTGATAAGCGCTGAGTAAAAACTCGCGGCCAGCAAACGCGCTCACCAGCATGAGCAAAGTCGAACGCGGCAAATGAAAATTCGTTAGAAGGACATCGACGGCCCGAAACTGATATGGCGGATAAATGAAAATATCGGTAGAGCCTTCCTGAGCGACCAGATTTCCATCGGTGCGCTCGGCCGACTCCAATACGCGGACCACGGTCGTCCCTACGGCCACGATCCTGCCGGCGCTGTTGATTCTGCCTGCGGCCGAAGCTGAGATGGAAAAACGCTCACTATGCATGCGATGCTCGGTGATGTTCTCTGAGCGCACGGGCAGAAATGTACCAGTCCCAACGTGCAACGTCACAAACGTGTGGGGGATCTTGCTTAAGATCTCTGGCGTGAAGTGAAGACCTGCCGTTGGCGCCGCGAGCGCCCCGGGGGCGTGTGCAAAAACAGTCTGATATCGGCTTGGATCCTCGGGCTCGCTTTCCCGTCGGATGTAAGGAGGCAGCGGCATCAATCCGCCGGAATAAAGATCGATGTCTGCATTTAACACAACGATGCGCTCGCCATCAGGCGTGATTGCTTCGACGCACAACATCGCACCATCGATTGTCGCCGTAGCGCTCACACGCATTTTGCGTCCCGGTGTGACCAAGCATCTCCATCGCCTGGGACCAAGCCGCTCGAGAAACAAAAACTCAATCGCGCCGTTGTCGGAGAAACGTCGCGCGGGCAGCACGCGCGTGTCGTTCAAGACCAAAAGATCACCCTGCTGCAAAAATGTTTTAAGTTCGCGGAACTTCCGATGCTCAATCGTCTGCGTGACCCGATTCAGCACCATCATTCGGGAATCGTCGCGATGTCCTGCTGGCCGCTGTGCGATCAGTTCCCGGGGCAAATCATAATCATAATCGCTCAACCGCGCGCTCATTGGACTTTGAAGTTACTGTAGCGCTCAGTCCTTTGCACAATGGAGAAGGCGATCCTTCGGCTCCACTGCACCAGAGTGGTCCCCTGAGGATGACTTCTTTCCACACTTTCGCTTTTTTTTCGAGGAGGCGCATATTTACTGCGATGGACTCAGCGAACCGCGACGCGGTCAACGAACTGCTCCAGACCTACGGCGAAACGGGCGGGATCAATTATCTCGACGCCGCCGCCACGCTTCCCTCGCGCCTCGCCATTGAGGCAGCGTGCGCCGAATTGATGAGCCTGATGTTTCCAGGTTTTCGCAGTGAAGCACTGGTGAGCTCGGAAGATCTCGCCGACACGACCCGCACTCGCATAAGAAATTTACACGCGCGATTGAAAACAGAAATTTGCAGAAGCCTCGGCAAAATTCCGCCGGACGAAACAACAGAAGCAAAAGCAGAAGAGGTTTTGAGTACATTTTTGAAAGAACTTCCCTTGGTGCGCCGTGTTCTTTGGACAGACATCGATGCCGCATACGAAGGAGATCCGGCTGCGATGAGCTATGAAGAAATTATCCTTGCTTATCCCTCGCTGGAAGCCATCGCCATTCATCGAATGGCGCACCTGCTTTACAATAAGGTGCCCTTGATTCCGCGCATCATGACCGAGTGGGCACACAGCCGGACTGGGATCGATATTCATCCGGGTGCAGAAATCGGTTCGCATTTTTTTATCGACCACGGCACCGGCGTGGTCATCGGCGAAACGACAAAGATCGGCGCGCGAGTTAAGCTTTATCATGCAGTCACGCTCGGTGCCCGTAGCTTTCAGAAGGACGAACACGGCAAGATCAAAAAAGGCGGAAAACGCCATCCCACGGTGGAAGATGACGTGACCATTTACCCGGGTTCAACGATTCTAGGCGGCGAAACCGTCATTGGCGCCCGATCGACGATCGGCGGCAACGCTTTCCTTACTCAAAGTGTGCCGCCCGATTCACTCGTTTACTACGAAGAGAAACAATTACGAATCGTGCCAAAGCGAAAACACAAATCGGCGACAACGCGCGATGAATTTCGCGAATGAATACGCGCCAATCCCCAGCCGCTTGCTCTGCGAAGCGCAACGCTTGCGTGTTTCGAAAGCGAGCGCCACGCGTCTCACAGAGACGCGGCTACAGTTGCTATGGCACGCTCGCCGAGCGCGCCGGTGATGGCGAGCATAAGCATGAGTAAGAGCAAGATTAAGAGGAGAGGGAAGACTCGATGATTTACCTCGATTACAACGCGACAACGCCGCTTTGCGACGCGGCACGTGGCGCGATGCTGCCGTATCTGGACCGGCACTTCGGAAATCCATCGAGCGTGCACGCAGCTGGTCGCGAAACGCGCGCGGCCATCGATAACGCGCGCGACAAGCTGGCCGCATTGCTACGTGTAAAATCGCACGAACTAATTTTCACAGGTGGTGGAACGGAGTCGTGCAATCTGGCCGTGCTGGGTCTGGCTCGCCGGACGTCCCCGAACGGTGGCCACATCATCTCGAACAAAGCCGAGCATCACGCCGTCCTTAATTCGGTGGAACACTTGGAAAAGCGCGAAGGCTTTGAAGTGACCTGGCTGGATGTTTCGCGCGATGGAATCATCGACGTTGATCAACTTGCCGGTGCGATCAAGCCGGAAACCAGACTTGTTTCGATCATGACTGCTAATAACGAGACCGGTGTAATTCAGCCGATGCGCGAGATTTCAAGCATCTGTCGCGAGCACGGGGTCCTGCTGCACAGCGATCTGGTGCAATCCTTCGGCAAGATCGATACCGACTTATCGTTAGTCGATGCCGCCAGTTTCGCAGCGCACAAATTCTACGGACCAAAGGGCGCTGGGTTTCTTTTCTTGCGCAGCGGTCTCTCGATCCAGCCGATCATGTTCGGTGGCGCTCACGAAAACGAACGACGACCCGGAACGGAAAATGTCGCCGCGATTGCGGGAATGGCAGCGGCGGCAGAATGGGTCGGTCAAGAGCGCGAGAAAGAACAAGAGAGGGAGAAGAAATTGCGCGACGAACTGTGGATGCGAATTGAAGAAAATGTACCGGATGCGAAACAGAACGGCGCGAATGCGCAGCGCCTGGGAAACACGCTGAACGTGAGTCTACTGGGAATCGATTCCGAAATGCTGCTGATTGCGCTCGATTTGGAAGGCGTCTGTGGATCTAGCGGCTCGGCCTGCATGGTGGGATCGGTCGTTGCGTCACATGTTTTGCTCGCCATGGGTCTGCCGATGGAGCATGCGCGTTCCGCAGTTCGATTCTCACTCGGTAAATGGACAACGGCCGACGAAATCAAAATGGCTGGAGATGTGGTGGGAAAAATTGTTGATCGCCTGAACACGCGAAAGAGCGCGTATGCCGTTGCTTAGGCAAGTCGAGTTCGCGTTTCGCATTGTAGCCGGGATCGCTGATCCCGGCCGGTTAGGTGCACTTCAAGATGCCGGGGTCACCGCCCCCGGCTACAACGATGCCGAGCAAAACCTCGATCTCGAAACAACAGCACGCGAGTTGTTGCGCTCACTTGGTGCGGCGCGGATCGCGAGCGAGCTTCGCGTCGAATGGAATTCTCGACTCAAAACAGCCGCCGGGCGCGCTGATTATCGCGAGAAATTAATTTCGCTTAATCCGCAGCTTGTTGACCATCCCACCGAAATCGATCGCACCCTACGGCACGAGCTGGCACATATTCTCGCCCAGTTTCGTGCTGGCCGACGGAGGATTTCACCTCACGGCGCTGAGTGGCGGCAGGCATGTTTCGATTTGGGAATCGCCGACGAGAAGCGCTGTCACAATCTGCCGTTTCCCGTGCGAACCTACACCGCCCGGTTCATCTATCGCTGTCCAAATTGTCTTCAGGAGTTCCCGCGGGTGCGCCGCATGCGCCGCGCAGTCGCCTGTCTTGCCTGCTGCCGTAAACACAACGGCGGCGGGTTCGATCCACGGTTTCGGTTACAGCCGTTAAGCTCCTCTTAACTTGTCATGTCGAGCGAAGTTGAGACAATCTCTTGATGTTTTCGACTGCAGCCTGATCAGAAATATCTAGAGATTCCTCGACTCCGCTCGGAATGACAAAAGGACTGACAGCGCCGAGTATTTGGCTGCAGCGCTTGGTTCATCTGCTCATTAGGTGATTTGATTGCCCCGCCACTTACTGAACACACGACCGATCTCTTTTTCTGAGACCGAAATGAACCGCGACCATACTCTCTCCTGATGGTGCGGATAACTGAGCAGATTTGCCGGCGCGTTGTTAATGGCTAGCGCGATATCCTCCCGTGAGTCGTTGATGTGTGCGCCGCCGCTGCGATGTCGCGAACCTCTGCGCGCTGCAATCCGAACAATGTGTGAAACTCCGACTCAGGAAAGAATGGGCCGTCGCTAGCTGCTCGTAGGCATCTAAACACGACTTCTTGCTCCTGCTCAGTCAAAGAAGCGAGGCCATGCGGTGTGTTGCGCGGGGTAGTCACTTAATGGGAATTAGACGAAAAATCGCAAACCAAAGTGAACGTTTCTTCGTCGTTTAAATTTCGTTTTCGCTTTTGTCACCCTTGACTGCTTTTTCCCCGCGCAATTTTGCCTGGATGAACATGTCGATGTCGCCATCCATCACAGCTTGCACGTTGCTCGTTTCCGACCCAGTGCGGTGATCTTTCACCATTTGATACGGCTGAAAAACGTAGGAACGAATTTGGCTGCCCCAGGCGATATCGCCCTTTTCTCCATATTGGCGATCGATTTCCGCGCGCTTCTTGTCCTGCTCGATTTCGTAAAGCTTGGCTTTCAACATTTTTATCGCCAACTCGCGATTCCGTCCCTGACTGCGCTCGGCCTGGCACGCGACCACGATTCCGCTGGGCTTGTGCAAAATCCGAACAGCAGTTTCCACCTTGTTGACGTTCTGCCCGCCTTTGCCGCCACTGCGAAATGTGTCGATCTCTAGATCGGCAGGATTAATTTCTATCGGAGCGGTGTCAGCAATTTCAGGAACAACATCGACACTCGCGAACGAAGTGTGACGCCGTTTGTTTGCGTCGAACGGCGAAATACGCACCAGGCGGTGCACTCCGCGCTCGGCCTGGAGATATCCGTACGCGTACTCGCCGGTCACGAGCAGAGTGACGGATTTGATGCCCACTTCTTCGCCCTGTTGAATGTCCACGGTCTGAGATGTGAGCCCGCTTCGTTCGATCCAGCGCTGGTACATACGAAGCAACATATCGGCCCAATCACAGGATTCGGTGCCGCCTGCGCCAGAGTGAATCGTGAGAAACGCATTCGCACGATCGTTTTCACCTGAAAGAAACTGGCGCAACTCAAATTCATCGAGTTTGTGAACCAAACGATCATGTTCGGTCGCGACCTCCCTCTCCGCGTTAGCGCGAGCCGTGGGCTCGCCTTCTTCCGCAGCCAACTCATGTAACGCACCGAAGTCCTCGATCTCGCGTTCCAGTTCTTGAAATGGATTGATCAGCGAGCGTAGTCGGGAAACTTCCTCGACATCGGCCTGAGCGCGCTCGCGACTCGACCAGAAATCGGGCGCGGCCATGCGCCCTTCGATTGCAGCTAGATCTTTCTGGAGCTTTTCGACGTCAAAGAAACCTCCGCAATTCGCGGGCACGCGATTTCAAATCCTCGGCATCGGGGATGGAGACTTCAGTTGGCATGCGCAAAAAATAATTCAATTCCCAGCGAATCGCA
>QHRI01000027.1 GCA_003221375.1 Verrucomicrobiota bacterium | reverse complement strand
TTGCAGCCCAGGGAAAACTCAGTTTTACGGGTGTGGTGGTCGCAGGTGTGCTCGGATCCTATCTTGGCTCGGCCATCACTTATTGGGCGTCGCGATTAGTTGGACGTCCGCTCATCGTAAAGTATGGCCGGTTTGTGCTGGTGAGTCAGAAAAAACTGGAGCAAGCCGAGCAATGGCTGGCTCGCTACGAGGCAGGTGGAGTCTTTTTCGCGCGGCTTCTTCCAGTAGTACGCCATCTGATCTCGATTCCGGCAGGGATTGTTCGGATGAATTTCGGACTGTTCAGTCTCGTGACCATTGCTGGATCGGCGCTTTGGTGTTGGATTCTGGCCTACCTCGGTGACAAAGCTTACCGCCTCGAGCCGGAACTTTTGACGAATCCGGACTCACTGATTCGATTTATCCACGGACAATCCAGGGGCATCCTGCTGGCAGTCGCGCTTTTCGCTGCTCTGTACATGTTGAGCCTGCGGTTGATGAAGCCACGCTCCGGCGCGTAAGCGGCTGCGCTTTTCTTGCACGAAGTGCTTTCGGAGCGCGATGCGTCTTCGCATCGCTTTCACTTCGTCGCCCGCTCCCTAAAGTTATGCGGGGACGGCGCTCACGTTTTGTGTTTTAAAATTGAACAAAAGTGTCGGTGAGCGGTCAGTCATAAAGTGTATAAGGGAGGAATAACTACATAGGGCTTATGGATGAGATATTCACAAATGGAGATGGTATTGGAATTGCTTCCCGAAATGGAGGCAATCATATGAAAAGAAATCGACAAATTTTAAAACCTCGAAAATTTTCGCGTCTGTCACTGGGTGATCTTATCCTGGCAGTCAGTTCGTGCACGAGTAACAACAAAGAGACGGTCGCGACTGTCGCAGACCTTTTTGCCAGCGGCCAGGTTCGCCTGCAAAACAACGGGCGGTTCTTGCGCGCTCGGGTTTGTTAAGAGATCACATCCACACGACTTTCGAAAATCGCTCCAGTTATTTCATCTCTGGAGCGATTTCCTTTTTCGGTCGCATTGACACCTCGCTTGGCGATGTGGTCAACGAGCATCAAACTGGAAAACCGCTTTAGCGATTAAGAATGCGCTCCGCACATTCCCTCGCGCTGAAGATGGTGTTAGTGAAACAAAACGCTTTTCCCCCAGGCGCGCCGCTTCTATGTTGCGCGGGTGATCGATCGTTATTCCCGGCCAGAGATGAGCAAAGTCTGGTCGGACGAGCGCAAATTTCAGATTTGGCTGGATATTGAGGTTCTCGCCTGCGAGGCGATGGCAGAGTTTGGCCAGATTCCGAAAAATGACGCTGCGGAGATTCGCAAGCGCGCCCGGTTTTCCATTCCTGAAATCCTGGAGATCGAGAAGCGGACCAATCACGACGTTATTGCTTTTCTCGAAAACGTTGCGGCGTCGGTCGGACCTGCAGCGCGCTGGATTCACCAGGGACTTACGTCGTCCGACATCCTGGATACGACATTGGCTGTGCAGTTGAACGAATCGTGCGCCATTCTTTTGGCCGATCTGAAATCTGTCCGAACGGTGATCGGGAACCAGGCTCGGAGGTTCAAAATGACACCAATGATCGGGCGCAGCCACGGCGTGCATGCCGAGCCAATCACGTTTGGCTTGAAACTCGCGCTGATGTATGACGAATTCGGCCGCGCTGAAGAACGCCTCACACAAACACGTGAGCGGATTCGTGTAGGCAAGATTAGCGGAGCCGTCGGCACCCACGCGCACATCGACCCGACGATTGAGCGCGCTGTGTGCGAGAAGCTCGGATTAAAACCAGCGACACTTTCGACCCAGATCGTGCAACGCGACCGGCACGCTGAATTTATGACCACGCTCGCTCTGATTGCCTCAAGCATCGACCGCTGGGCGACCGAATTTCGTCATCTCCAGAGGACTGAAGTGCTGGAAGTAGAAGAATTTTTTGGCGAAGGGCAAAAAGGCAGTTCAGCCATGCCGCACAAGCGCAATCCCATTACGAGCGAGCGGTTGAGCGGCCTGGCGCGCGTTGTTCGCGGCAATGCCCTTGTGGCGTTAGAGAATGTCGCGCTCTGGCATGAGCGCGACATCAGTCACTCGAGCGCTGAGCGAATTATTCTGCCGGACTCGTGCATCCTGCTCGATTACATGCTGACGAAGTTGCGCGGCATCGTGGAAAAGCTGCAGGTTTACCCGGAACGGATGCAACAAAATCTAGGCCTGACCAAGGGACTGTATTTTAGCCAGTCTATCTTGCTTGCACTTACCAGTGCGGGTGCAGAACGTAAAGCCGCGTATGAAGCGGTACAGCGTGCAGCAATGAAAACATGGAAAGGCAAGGGGACATTTGCCGAAAACGCAAAACGCGAGCCGGAAATCGCCGCGAAACTTTCAGCGGCGGAGATCGATCGGCTTTGCTCGCTGGACATTCATTTTAAACATGTCGATGCGACCTTCACGGCACTTGGCTTGGAGTGAGGCTTCTTTATCTGTGGGTAATCCATATGGTGGAGCACGAGCATGAGTAAGAGCAAGAGTTAGCGTGCTTACTCGTATCGCAAAGCTTCAATCGGATCGAGGTTTGCCGCGCGATAGGCCGGGTAAAGACCGAAGCCAATCCCGATTGCTGAGCAGACAAGCAGTCCGGCAATGGCCCAGCCGTAAGGGAAAATTACGTCAACTTTAAGCCACGCTGCAAGCAGATCTCCCGCGATGATTCCCAGAATAATTCCCAGCACACCACCGGCCTCGGAAATGAAAACAGCCTCAGTCAAGAATTGACGCAAAATATCGCGGCTACGGGCGCCGATCGATTTGCGGACGCCGATTTCCTTCGTGCGCTCGGTGACGCTCACCAGCATGATGTTCATGATACCGATTCCCGCCGCGACGAGCGCGATCAAACTTATGACGAACGCGCCCACTCGGACATATCCGGCGACGTTAGTGAACGCGCTTTTGAGCGAGTCGTTGCTGTAAATCTCGAAATCGTTCGGCTGGTCCGGGCGCAAGCTCCGCGCGATCCGCATGGCGCCGATCGCACGATCGAATGTGCGATTGTAAGTGTCTTGCGAGAACGCTTGCGTCGCGATGTTGACAGTGCGTTTTGCTTCGCCGTAATCCTCGAAAAAGCGCGTGATGGGCATGAGAACAAGGTCGTCCTGGCTTTGGCCGAAGGCCGTCCCTTTTTCCGCGAGCACACCGACGATCGTGTAGGTGTGCCCGCTCACACGGATGACTTTACCGATCGGCGTTTCGTGCGGGAACAGTCTTTTCTCGACTATCTTTCCAACAACAATTACACGTCGGGAAAGCTCGACGTCTTCATCAGTCAAATTGCGGCCATACCCGAGTGTGTGTGCGTTCGCAGTGAGGAAACTTTTATTGGTTCCCGCGATGAGAAGACTCGGAGTTGTTTTTACGCCGTTATAGACCGCCTGCCCTTTCACTTCGTAGCCGAAACTTTTGAGGCAAATCTCTCGCGCCTCACCTTCCATCAATCTGTAATAATGCAGCGCCTGCTTGTAGGTGATGCTGTGGCGATTGCGAAATTTTTCCTGCACGTCGCCACTCGCGCTCATATTGGCAGGATATTTGGCGAACTGAAAAATATTGGAACCGAGGAAACTAATTCCGTTCTCAATCGAATATTGCAATGCACCGATGGCGGTCATGACTGAAATTACTGAGAAGACGCCGATGGTGATGCCGAGCATTGTCAACGCCGAGCGCAGTTTGTTCGTGCCGAGGGAAGCGGCAGCCATCTTAATTATTTCGGCGAAGCGCATGCTCGGTTAAAACTGGAGTGATGGAGTAGTGGAGTTATGGAGCGATGCTAGACCAACTCCGCTCCTGCATCCATTACTCTGGTGCTCAAATACTCCAAGGCTATTCATAGCGAAGCGCTGTAACTGGATCGAGACGCGACGCTGTCCAAGCTGGCGCGAATCCCGAGAACAAGCCGGTCAACATCGAAACGACCATGCTGATGAGCACCAGGCCGACCGAGAAATGAATCGGAAAAGAGGGGAAAGCTTTGCCGACCCCGAAGCACATCAGATATGCGAATGCGAGCCCGATAAATCCACCGAGCAGACAAAGCGCTGTCGATTCGATGAGGAATTGCAGCAGGATTGTTCGCCGTCGCGCGCCGAGCGCCTTACGCGTTCCGATTTCTTTCGTGCGCTCTTTCACACTGACGAATGTGATATTCATAATCCCAATCGCGCCGACAAAAAGCGATAAACCGGTAATAAACAGGCCAGCAATCGCAATTGAGTTCTTCACTGGATCGAGCGTACTTTTAAAGGCCTGTTGCTCGTTGATCGAAAAATCGTCTTTTTTCTCCGGTGGCAATCCGCGTACCCGCCGCACTAAACCAGTAAGCTCATCCTTGGCATCGGCGAGTCTGGTCTTGTCTCTCACTTTCACCCGCACATCCGATTCGGTTTTCGCCGAAAAATATTTGTTAAACGCGGCCAGCGGCATCGCCACCATCGAGTCCCAACTGAACAAACCGAGAAACGTTCCTTGTCGCGCGTTTACGCCAATAACCTTGAACAATTGACCATTGATCAGCACCAATTTGTCGATCGGGCTTTCAGAAGGGAAAAGCGCATCGGCAACGTCATAACCGATCACGACAACATTGGCGCCGCCGCGCGATTCGAGTTCGTTAAAGAATCGCCCAACCGTACAATCGATTGTCGAGGTTACGATGAAATCAGACGTCGTCCCAAGAACGAAGACGTTATCCACCTGGTTGCCGCCATACTTCACAGATCGCATTAGGTTCGACGTCGGCACCGCGACAACCAGATTCGAGTTTGGAGTCGCTGAGATCATGCGATTCAAAGTCTCCGCGTATTCAGTCTTGATTTTCCTGCGGTCGCGGTAGTTCCACCAATCGTCCACGGGTTTCCAGGGCCATTGCGTGACGTAAAGAACATCATCCCCGAGCACAGCCATACTTTTATCGAAACCTATGGAAATGCCGTTCACGGCGGTGCCCATCAACGTCACGGCGATGATGCCAATGATGACTCCGAGTGCCGTGAGCGTTGACCGCGTCAGGTTCGAACGCATTTGAGCGGCCGCGATTTTCCAGCTTTCGCTCACCTCGTATAGAAAACGTTTCATGGCGAGTTCATCCCGCGACCGGCAGGTCGAGCTCCGGAACAAATCCCGCGTGATCGGACTCGATCAGTCCGTCGCGCAAATGCACAGTGCGCCGCGCATGAGCGGCGATGTCTCGTTCGTGGGTCACGAGGATAATGGTGTTGCCGCTCTGATATAAATTCTCCAACAACTCCATGATTTCTTCGCCGGTTTTGGAATCGAGGTTACCGGTCGGCTCATCGGCCAGAATAATTGAGGGTCCGTTCACAAGTGCGCGCGCGATGGCCACGCGCTGGCGTTGACCGCCGGAAAGTTCGTTCGGTTTGTGATGAATCCGATCGCCCAGGCCAACATCTGCCAGCACCTGAGCCGCGCGTGCTTCACGCCGTTCGGGATCGATCCCTGCGTAGATGAGCGGCAGTTCGACGTTACGCAATGATGTCGATCGCGGCAGCAGGTTAAATGTTTGAAAAACAAAACCGATCTCGCGATTGCGAACAGCGGCGAGCTCGTCGTCGTCCATTTCGGCGACGTTCTTGCCGTTGAACTCATAGCGTCCGGAAGTCGGAGTATCGAGACAACCGAGCATGTTCATCAGAGTCGATTTACCACTCCCGCTCGGCCCCATGATGGCGATGTATTCGTTGCGGCGTATTTGCAACGTCACCCCGCGCAGCGCTCGCACGACTTCTTCGCCCATGATGTAGTCTTTCGTGATGTTCTCAATATCGATCACGACCGGGCCGCGCGGTCTGTCTGAATTTCGAATTTCCATCGCAACTTCGACAGTTGCTCGTCGAGACTATTTCATTCCTTCTTTGTCGAGCGTTACCTTCGCGCCCTCCTTCAGCTTCCGGCTGATCGCGCTATAACTTCCCGAGATCACTTCGTCACCGGGCTGAATGCCACTCTTGATTTCCGTGTAAGTGTCATCGGAAATCCCCGTCGTCACTTTCACCATCTGTGCCTTGTTGCCCTTCTTTAAAAAGACAACCTTGGCCAGTTTCTCGTGTTCTTCTTTCTGCGCCGCCTTCTCTGCACGCTCGTTCACGAACTGCGCATTGTTATCGCCCTTGTCGAGCCCTCCCGCCTTCTGCTTTTTCTTTTCGATTTCTTCCGGGCTCAAATTGGTGTCGCCCGTGCGAATCGTCACGGCCTGCATCGGGACGGCCATAGCGTCCTTAACCATGTTCGTTTCGATGTCAGCGGTGCAGCTGAGCGCGGGACGCAGCGCCACATCGTGATCGTCGATGCGAATTTTCACCTCGAAATTTGTCACTTCCTCCTGTGTGCCTGCGCCGGTCGTCTTTCCGGTATTGGCGATTTGCTGCACCACGCCTTTGAACTTGCGATCGCCGTAAGCGTCGATTTTCACGCTGGCTTTGTCGCCGAGCTTGACGTTGACCACATCGTTCTCGTTCACATCAACAATAGCCTGCATGTGGGTGAGATCGGCCACGCGCATTACTTCCGTGCCGGCAAATTGCCCCGTAGCAACCAGGCGTTCACCGAGCTTGCTGTTCAAAATAGTGATCGTTCCGTCCAGCGGCGAATAAATCGTGGTCTTGGAGAGTTGATCGCGCGCCTGACTCGAGCTTGCCTCCGCGCGTTCGATTTCGTGCACCGAACTTTCGTAAGTGTTTTTGGCCACGTCATAAGCTGCCTGCGCCGCGTTGTATTCCTGCTCTGAGATCAGTTTTTTGTCGAACAAATCTTCGGCCCGCTTGAGGTCGTGCTCCGTTTTCATCATCGTCGCCTTCTGTTGCAAATTGGTTGCTTTCGCTGCGCTGATCGCCGCTTCCTGTTGCTCGAGAAGCGCCTTATAGGAGTCAGGTTTGATTTTCACCAGCAGGTCAGCCTTTTTGACCTGAAGCCCGTCGTCGACGGGTAATTCAATGATTTCGCCAGCAACTTCTGGCGAAATCTTAACTTCAACCTCGGGCTGTATTTTCCCGGTTGCCGAAACCATTTGCACGATGGTTTTGCGAATCGCGGTCTCCGTTGTAACCGGAATCGGCTTCTCTCGCTTGCTCCAGAGGACCGACGCGATGATCCAGAGGACGACCAAGGCGATGGATCCGTAAATGATTTGCTTTTTGCGCCGCGCACGACGCTGCTTCGCCGTCACAGGCGCCGTCACAGGTGTGCTTACAGCTTGGTGCATCGGAGGAGCGGTTCGCGGGGTGACGGCGTCAGAATGAGTCGCTTGTTTGACTCTTGCAAACGAAATCCCGTTCATAACAATTCTGGATGCGCCGAGGAACGGTTTCGGATTCAATTGATTGCGGGGCGTTCTGGATGAGGCCGGTCTTTTTTCCAATTGACGGACTGATTCCGTGGCGAAACCGAATCTGCTGAATCGCCCACTTCGCGTGCTCCGCAATTAATGGCTCAAGGTCGGCTGTGGCGCGCTCAAGTGCCGCCAAATCGGATGAATCCCCAACATTACCCAATGCGACACAGACATTACGCAAGAAGCCGCGCCGTTTGATCCGTTTGATCGGCGAATTTCTAAAAAGCAGGCGGAACTCTTCGTCGCTCAGGCTGAGATAATCGCGCAGCGGTACACCCGCCGTTTGGGGACGGGCTAAGAACGCGGTTTCGCGCGATACCTGAGCAAACCGATTCCACGGACAGACAGCAAGGCAGTCGTCGCAACCGAAAATTCTGTCTCCGATAAGTGGTCGAAGCGCCAGCGGAACGGAACCTTTGAGTTCAATCGTCAGATAAGAAATGCAGCGGCTTGCATCCAGGCGATGTGGGGCTGTAATTGCGCCGGTAGGACATGCTTTGATACAGCGCTCACAGGTTCCGCAGCGATCTGGCACAGGCTCATCCGGCGGCAGTTCGAGAGTCGTCAAAACTTCTGCTAGAAAAAACCAGGTTCCGAGTCGTTCGTTGATCAGCATCGTGCTTTTACCATGCCAGCCAGTTCCCGCCTCTGCCGCGTGATCGCGTTCCAAAACCGGCCCCGTATCGACGTAACATTTCTGCTGCCCACCGAACTCGCGAAGAAACTCGTCGATGTTGTCGAGCTTGCTCTGTATCAGATCATGGTAGTCATCGCCCCAAGCATATCGTGCGATTCTGCCTGTAGCGGCAGGTGTGCCGCCTCCCTGATGGCCTCCTTGGAAATAATTCATCGCAAGTACGACGATTGAGCGCGCACCGGGCAAAACCTTCTGTGGATCACAGCGTTTTTCTTCTCCGCGCTCCATGTAACTCATTTCACCGTGTCCGCCTTGGCCCAACCAATTTCGAAATTCGTGTGCGTGTGGCGCGAAACCGCAGGCTGTGACGCGGCAGGAGTCAAAACCAATCTCGTGCGCAAATGAGACCAGTCGTTGCTTCAATTCTGTCTGCGAGATTTCGTGATCAAATGGATGTACAGATAACTGAGTCATCGCTTTGTAGCCGGCGCTCATCGCTGAAAATACGTTTTGAACTTTGTCAAAATTGCCAGGGTCACTTCTTCGCCGGTGAGCATCGATGTATCGACACGGATATCGGCAACTTTCGCATAAAGGGGCAGGCGCGCCTGTAACATTTGGGCGAACGCGTTTCTGGGGTTCTCGTGTTGCAACAACGGTCGATCGCCGGTTCGTGAAGCTCGTTTGAAAGGCGCTGCTTCGTCTGCCTCCAGCCATACCACTGCGCCAAGTCGTTTCAACAGATCGAAGTTCTGTTCCCGCAATACAATTCCGCCGCCAGTCACGATAACTGCCGGCCCGCTGATACCGAACCGCTCCTGCAAACAACGTCCCACTGCAGACTTGCCCGCTCCCATCATGCCGACGAGCACGATCGATCGGCTCTGGCGATTCATATCCACACTATTGCATTAACTGTGGTATCGGCATCTGTCCCGATGGGATTGGCTCTTGCTGGCGCAAACGAATCAAACGCCCTACAATCTGGCCATGCAAGAGTCGAAGCCGTTGGTTGCTGTCATCATGGGCAGCAAATCGGATTGGGAAACGATGCGCCGTGCCGTCGAAACGCTCGATGAGCTCGGTGTGCCTAACGAGGCGCACGTGCTCTCTGCGCATCGAACACCGGATGCGACCAGTGAGTTCGCGCGCAATGCGGCAGCGCGTGGGCTGCGCGTTATCATTGCTGGCGCAGGCGGGGCGGCACATTTGGCTGGGGTAATTGCGGCTCATACCTGGCTCCCGGTCCTGGGAGTGCCGATTCAATCGAAGTTGCAGGGTCTCGATTCGCTTCTTTCAACTGCGCAAATGCCCGGTGGTATTCCTGTCGGGACGCTGGCTATCGGCGACGCCGGAGCCAAAAACGCGGCCCTCCTTGCAGCCGCCATTCTGGCCACTTCTGACGAAGCGGTTCAAAAAAAATTGGAAGAGTTTCGCAAGAAACAGTCCGAAGCAGTCCTTTCGGCGAAGCTGTCAAAGTGAAGACCGAGACTGTAGCGGCGATCCATGATCGCCGCGGGCGATACCAGACCGCCGCTACAGAGCGTGCCGTTCAACTGCTGCGCAAGGGCGAAGTGGTGGCTCTCCCAACAGAAACCGTGTATGGACTCGCGGCTGATGCACTCAATTCTGTTGCAGTCGCAAAAATTTTCGAAGCGAAAGAGCGACCGCGTTTCGATCCACTGATTGTTCATCTACCTGATCAGCAATGGCTGGAGCGCGTGGCGAAAGTCGATAGTCGCACCCGCGCGCAGATCGAGAAACTGATCGTGCAATTCTGGCCCGGCCCGCTCACGCTTGTCTTGAATCGACAACCAA
>QHRI01000248.1 GCA_003221375.1 Verrucomicrobiota bacterium | reverse complement strand
CGCGTTCACCGGGCCGAATCTTGCCCGTGGAACGGAGCGACTTTAAAGCGGCGAAACACGCAGCAGCTTCGGGGGCGACAAACAGACCTTCGCTCGATCCCACGTCGCGCGCGACAGGGATCATTTCTTTGTCATCAATGGTGATGGCGCCGCCGTTAGATTGACGAAGAATATTCAGAATCAGAAAATCGCCGATCGCTTTCGGAACGCGCAGCCCAGACGCGATGGTGTGCGCATCGAGAACTTCGGCGGCGCTTTTTTCTCCGGCGGCAAACGCGCGAACGATTGGCGCGCAACCGGTAGCTTGCACCGCGAACATGCGAGGTCGTTTTCTTCCGATCCAGCCGAGTGTCTCCATTTCATCGAACGCTTTCCACATTCCGATGAGTCCGGTACCGCCGCCGGTCGGATACAAAATGACGTCGGGCAATTCCCAGTCGCATTGTTCTGCCAATTCGTAACCAAGCGTCTTTTTTCCCTCGACGCGATACGGTTCTTTGAGCGTGGAGAGGTCGAACCAGCCCTCCTTGGTTTTGCGCCGGGCGATTTCAGCGCCGCAATCGGTGATTAATCCGTCGATCAACGTTACGTGAGCTCCCAGTTCACGACACTCGATGACGTTCGCCCGCGGTGTATCGCGCGGCATGAAGATGTGCGCTTCCAGGCCGGCCCGCGCTGCGTAGGCAGCCAGCGCTCCGCCCGCGTTGCCGGCGCTGGGAACGGCGAGCTTGGTTGCTCCAAGATGTTTTGCCATGGACACGGCCACACTCATTCCGCGCGCCTTGAAACTTTGCGTCGGATTTAGTGATTCGTCCTTGATCCAGAGATCGATGTCGGTGCCAAATTTTTGTGCGCGCAATAACGGTGTTCCACCTTCGCCTAACGAAACCGGTTCAACATTTCCTGGCAGCGGCAATACTTCGCGATAGCGCCATAACGATTTCTCGCGTGTCCCCAGTGTCTCGCATTTCAGGGTCCGGGTTACAGCGGCGAGATCGAAAATCGCAAAGAGCGGTTTGCTGCAGGAAAGACAGAGATTCTGCAGGCACGACCATGGATGCTGAAGACCGCACGCGCTGCATTCAAGGTGCGTGAGAAACATGGGACATTAAACGTAGCACGTTTGCAGCTTGTGTTAGATTTAGGGGATGGATTCGATGACGCTGACTGAAATTCGCCGGGCCGCGCAAAACGGCGCTGTGCCAGCGCGTGTGCACGTGCAGGTGGAAGCGGCCACTGCAAAGACGCACTGGCGACTTTCGTGTACACCCGCAATACGGACTTGAAGCAGACAAGTGGATGGTAAGGCCACTCTCTGACCAAGAGAAAAAAGAACTGCTGGAAGGACCAGCAGACTTGCGCACAAAACAGGCATCTGACTGGGAATTTATCGTGCAATCCATTGGCATGATCGTTGATCCTCGCCTTCGCACGTTGTCCGAAACGTTCGTCAACAAATGGGGCGACCGATTTCGTCGGGCCGCAGCAGCTCGCAAATATCATCATGCCCGGCGCGGCGGCCTCGTCGAGCACACCGCGCAAATGATGCGCATAGCCAGAGCCATCGCGCCTCTCTACGCACAGTTGAACCTTGATCTTTTGATCGCGGGCGTTCTCTTTCACGACTCAGGTAAGCTTTGGGAAAACCAGTTTTCTGAAAGCGGCTTCGTTATGAGCTACGACGAGCTTGGTGAATTAGTGGGCCACATTTCGATCGGACTCGAGCTGGTCAATTCGTTGTGGCAAAAGCTCTCCGCCGAAAACGCAGATGTCTGGAAAGGGTATCGGCCGCCTTCCGAAGATGTGCGCATACATCTTCTGCACCTCATTGGTTCACATCATGGCGACAAGCAAATGGGTTCGCCCGTCGATCCAAAAACACCGGAAGCAATGGCTCTCCATTACATCGACAACCTCGATGCCCGGCTGGAAATGTTCGCGGCGGGTTACACCACAGCGAAACCTCTGGCTGCGCGCATTTTTGATCGTGTGAGGCCGCTGCCCGGAAATTTAGTAAAGTCGCTGGAGAAATTTCAGCAGTCAGCCCCGCAGAACGCAAAAGAAGAGCTTCTGTGACGCGATACGAGCACACGCAGATCGGTTACCCGCTGATCTGGTTCCCGGTTGCTGCGGCGGTTCTGGTCGCGTTCGGCGCGACCTTTGAATCATCTCCGCATCGGGAGATTCTCGCAGTCGTTTCGATCGTATTTCTAATCACAATCCCACTGTTCTACAAACTCAGGATCACGGCCGACAACGAAACGCTGCGTTGGTCATTCGGAATAGGCATTATCCGCAAGAAAGTGCGAATCGCGGAGATTGCTGCATGCGAACCAATCCGCATTCGCTGGTGGTACGGTTGGGGAATTCATTCAACGCCCAATGGTTGGCTCTATAACGTCAAGGGCTGGGACGCGGTGGCGATTACTTTGCAGGTTGGACGAAAATTCGCGTTAGGCACCGATGACCCTCGCGGGCTTGTGGACGCCATTCGGCGTTTCATAAAGGCGAACTGATTGCGCTCAAGATTTAGCGTGTCACTCCCAATGCAGTGAGGGACCCCACAGGCTGCGAACCCCACGCCAGATACGACATGTAATCAAAGCTTCGAATGCGAGGTTCCTCGGTGCGTTTAGAATGACCGTTTACAATGCTTCGATTATTTCGCCTGCTCGCGAAACCAGCCCAGCGCGATTGAAGTTTGCGCGTCGTTGACTTCATGACCACCGTTATAAATTGCCGCGTTAAGGAATTCCGCGCCGGGTTGAATCCTCGCATATCCGTCGCTCAAATGGTCTTCGTTAGCACCGGTCATATAAATTCCGATGACGCGACAACCATTCCTCGCGAGCAAAGGTGCGACGTAACCAACCCCTTTTCCTCCGCCAGAAAATCCGGCACACGCCACCGGCCATTTCTCCGATCCGGGAAAGCTATGGTGAAGCGCACTGATCGCAGCGAGTGTCATCGCTCCGCGCCATGCGGCGGTATCGTTGCGCGCATGTTGCGGACCATCGCCCGCCAGCAGCACCCAGCCCTCGGCGAGGCCAGTCCTTTTATAAAAATCGCGCAGATCATCTCGATTCTGACGTTTGAAGTCGCTCGTAGAACAAACTACTAAGACCGGCCAGCTTTTAGCCGGATTAAAATTTGCGGGCGTCGCCAGCACAGCGACTGCATAGGGCGGAACGGGATTGCCGCCCTGCCCGGCTAACGATTTTTCCTGGGCGCTGAGCGGAACATTAGCCTGGACAGTTGAACCTGAAGAAAATGAAACACCACCAAACTTCAAAGAAGCTCCGGCTGCGTCCACGCCGGAGGTTGCTATGACCTTGAGGAAGGTGACAACCAGTGGAACTAACAATAACCTTTTCAAGCAATGGTATCCTGTATCACATGCGGTGAAGCCACAAATTCCAGGCGGCAAATTTCTTTAAGACCAGTTTGGCGTCAGCGATCGGCTGAAAGCTGACTCGTCCAGCTTGATCTCTTGTGATGACATCACAGTGCGTGCAAGCGTCGCTTCGCCTCTGCGAGATAAGCCTCGTCGATTTCAAACCCGATAAATTTTTTCACGCCACAGCGCAGGGCCGCGACGGCGGAGTTTCCGATGCCGAGAAACGGATCGAGCATCGTTTCGATCCGCGAAACGCCGTGTAGTTTGATGCACCATTCGGCGAGTTGAACGGGAAATGTCGCAGGGTGCGGCCGTTCTTTCTCGCGGCTCTGAATTGTTTCGTAGGGAATGAACCACGTGTTGCCGCGACAGCGTAGATCGCTTCCGCGAGTATGCGACCAGCGCGCGATGTTGCTTTTGTCCTGGTACGGAACGCCGAGTCCTAGCCGATCGATCTCCACTCGTCCCGACTTGGTAAAGTGAAAGATGTACTCGTGACAATCGTTAAGAAATCGTTTCGAATTGATTGGCTTGAAATGACCATATGACTTTAGATCACCCTTTCGATCCTCAATCGTTATCGACTTGATCCAGTGAATCGTGTTCTGCAAAACGAATCCGCCTGAGGCGGATGTCAGCTCCATCACGATTTGATGGGGCAACATCGGATTTGATGGTGCGGAGCCGATGTTCAGAAACAAGGATCCGTTCAATTGTAGAATTCTTCGAACTTGTGTTGCCCATTTGGTGCACCAGTTCAAATAGGAATGTCGGTCCTGTCGGTCGGCATATTGTCTGTAGCCAATCCCCAGATTGTAGGGTGGTGAGGTCACCACAAGATTAACACTTTCATTTGTGAGCCGCGACATTCCTTTGTTTATTCTCCATCGATGGCGGACAAACCTTCAAAACTGAAGATCGCCGATCGCGAGTTCACGTCGCGTTTGCTGATCGGCACAGGCAAGTTCGCGTCGAACGAATTGATGCGCGACGCGCTCGTTGCCAGCGGCGCGGAGCTGGTCACAGTGGCGCTGCGTCGCGCAGATCTCTCAGGCAAGCACGATCCGTTTGCAAACATTCTCGACTTTATCGATCCCAAACGTTTTCTTCTTTTGCCCAACACTAGCGGCGCGCGTAACGCCGACGAGGCAGTGCGCCTCGCGTGGTTGGCTGCCAGCGCGGGTCTACCGAAATGGATCAAGCTCGAGATTCATCCAGACCCGCGCTACTTGTTGCCCGATCCTGTTGAGACACTCGCGGCAGCGGAAATTCTGGTGAAAGAAGGGTTCACTGTTCTTCCGTACATCAACGCCGATCCCGTGCTCGCGAAAAGATTGCAGGACGTCGGCACGGCCACGGTGATGCCGCTCGGGTCGCCGATCGGCAGCAACCGCGGCATCGAAACGCGCGCGCAGATCGAAATCATCATCGAACAGGCGACCGTTCCGGTAGTCGTTGACGCCGGACTCGGCGCGCCGAGTCACGCCGCTGAAGCGATGGAGATGGGAGCCGATGCGGTGCTTGTGAACACTGCCATCGCAATCGCGTCCGATCCCGTGCGCATGGCAAAAGCATTCAAAAAAGCAATCGAGGCAGGACGCGAAGCGCGCGAGATTGGGTTAGCCGATAAACTCAACGCAGCGTCGGCCACAAGTCCGTTAACCGGATTTCTGACTCAATGAAGCGCAAGCGCGTCAGTCGCTAAAAAAATAAGTCTTAAAGGCACAGGTTGCTCCGAATTCGTTAGCTGGTTGAGGATTGTGAGTACGAAAATTTGCTAGGTGGCTGGCCGTGGCGACGGTTCACGAGCACTATCATGGTAAGGCCTCGTCATTCATGAAGGACCTGCTGTTGGATATTCGCTATGCGCTACGGGTACTTTGGAAGTCTCCCGTATTCACGCTCGTAGGTGTGCTCACGCTGATGCTGGCGATCGGAGCAAACGTCGTCGTCTTCGGAGTAATGAACGCGGTCCTGCTGCACCCGCTGGAAGTCAGGGACCCGCAGAATCTGTATCAACTTCGCCACAAGGAATGGGCGTACGGAAAATTACTGACTACGTCCTATCCTGCGTTTGAAGACTTTCGTCAGCGAAGCACCACCTTCAGTGGGATCGCCGCCTTTGATGGATTTGCTTATGCGCGTCTGGGCTGGGGAAACTCGACGAAAAGTGTACGCGGCTATGCGGTCACCGGCAATTATTTTGATCTGTTAGGCGTGCAGCCGGAGGTAGGACGGTTCATCGAGGTTTCTGACGACCGTGGCCCAAAGTCAGCGCCTTATCTGGTGTTGAGTGATAATCTTTGGCGAACCGCATTTAATGCCGATTCGGGAGTGATCGGAACGACCGTGCGGCTCAATAAGGATTCTTTCACTGTGGTGGGCGTGGCACCGGCGCGGTTCCACGGCACGGAGCAATTCGACTGGCCGGATTACTTTATACCCATGGTGAATTCCTTCGAGGCAGACTTCTTTCACAACCGGACGGCGAATTGGTTGACAGTAATTGGCCGGCTGAAGTCCGGCGTGACGCCTGAGCAGGCAACGGAAAATCTGAATGCGATCGCGACCCAGTTGGCGAAGGAATATCCGGGGACGGACACCGGAGTGCCGCTGCGGTTGATCCATCCAGGACTTCAGGGGGACGCCGGTGACGTCATTCGCGGATTTCTTTATAGCGTAACGGGGCTGGCTCTCCTCGTGCTGGTGGCGGCGTGCGCGAATCTTGCGAGCCTGTTTGCCGCGCGCGCAGCAGATCGCAGCCGGGAACTGGCGGTCCGTGTCGCGCTCGGAGCGAGCCGTTGGCGACTCGTTAGGCAACTGCTGACCGAGGCGATGGTACTGTCGTTGCTGGGCGGAGCAGCCGGGCTGTTTATTGCTCGCTTACTGTTGGTTGTGATCAGCCGGCGATTGTCCGAGGGCCATCTGACAGTGAGTCTGGATGCGCGTGTTTACCTGGTAGCTTTCATCTTGACCTTGGTCAGCGCGCTTCTGTTTGGGATGCTTCCCGTGAGAACCGTGTGGCAGAGCAGTCCGTTGCAAGCAATGAAAAGCGGACCAGTGGATTCAATGCCATTCCGGCGGTTTTCGCTGCGCGATTTGTTGTTAGGCGCGCAAATTGCGATTTGCATGTTGCTGGTCACGGCTTCACTGGTCGCGGTGCGCGGCCTGGTGCGCGTGCTGCACGCGCCGCTTGGCTTCCAGCCGCAAGGCGCGATGCTGGCCGACACGCACCTGCATCTGGTGGAAGGTGGCGTGCCGCCGGAGAAAAAGAAAGCGATGATTGAAGCGATGCGGAACATCCCCGGCGTGGCGACGGCTGGCGCGATAAGCAGAGTGCCATTTACCGGCGGTCTGCGTGGGGTTCCGGTTTTCCCACCAGCGACGACCGAGTTCACGCTGAACAATTCTGTGCTGGCGTCCTATGTGTTCATCATGTCGCCCGGATATTTGGAGGCCGCCGATACTCGGCTTGTCAGTGGACGGGATTTCTCATGGCACGACAGCACCACAGCGCCGCACGTGGCGATCGTTAACCAAACCTTTGCCCGAAAAATGTGGGGCAACACGTCGGCAATTGGGCAACACTTCTTCCTGCGAAGGGAAGGCGTTCCCATCGACTTCGTGGAAGTAGTCGGCGTAGTCGAGGACGGCAAGTACCACGACATGCAAGAACCGCCGCAGCCGGTGGCATATTTGTCGTTGTCGCAAAACGAGCAGATGCACATGATTTTCGTCGTGCGGTCGCAGCGGGCCCAGAACGAAATGGCGGCTACGCTTGAACGTACGCTGAGCGGTCTGGAGCCGAATGCCCAAATCACAGTGCAGAGCTGGCCCGATGCGCTCAGCGATATGTTATTCCCGGCACGCGCGGGGACTGTTATA
>QHRI01000247.1 GCA_003221375.1 Verrucomicrobiota bacterium | reverse complement strand
AGACCAGGACATTGCGTTTCTAATTTCTTCCAGAACCATTCTGCCATTTTCTCAATCGTAGGATTTTCCAACCCTTCGATGTCGTTTAGATAAGAGTGGTCCAACCTTTTCATCAAGGGTTTCATTGCGTCGCTGATTCTGGCGTGATCGTAAACCCATCCGATCTTTGGATCGACGTCACCCTCGACTGATACTTCCACCTTAAAACTATGTCCGTGGACACCGCGACATTTGTGCCCCTTCGGCGCGTGGGGCAAAGTCTGCGCCGCTTCAAACGTGAAATCTTTGGTCAGTCGTGCTCGCATGCTGCAGAAATTACCACCATTTCCAATACGGTGTCATCCCGAACGGAGTGAGGGACCTCTCACAAGGTCGGAAGATAACGCGAGCTATCTTGTATGATCCACCACCTATTGAGAGATCCTTCGCCGTCTTTGCGACTCAGGATGACCACTTGCGGTGTGCGCATTTCGTTTAAACTCCGTGTTGTGTCGGGCTCCAGATGAACTTGTGCATCTGAAGTTGAAATCGAACATTTAATTTGTCTGCCAAGATCCATTCGACGATCTCACGCGATTCAATCCGCCCAAAAATCGGCGAGAACAGCACCGCGTGACACCGCGCAGCAAGATCGTAGCGCTCGACCTTGTCACGCGACCATTCGTAATCTTCGCGCGAGCCCATCACAAATTTCACTTCGTCACGCGAAGTAAGATGGTCGACGTTCGTCCAGAGATTTTTCTCCACTTCGCCACTTCCCGGCGTTTTCAAGTCCATGATTCGATGGACGCGCGGATCGACCTTTGCGATATCGCGCGCACCGCTGGTTTCGAGCAGGACCGTATAGGCGGCGTCGCATAACATCGACATCAACGGCAGCACATTTTTCTGGAGCAACGGTTCGCCACCGGTAATTTCGACAAGCGGACATTCAAAGCGCGTTACAACATCCACGATCTCGTTTGGCGTTCGCTTTTTTCCCTCATAAAACGCGTACTCCGTATCGCAATAATTGCAGCGTAGGTCGCAGAACGTCAGCCTCACAAAGACGCATGGTTGCCCAACCCAGGTGCTTTCGCCCTGGATCGAGTGATAGATTTCATTAACGGTTAGCGTATTTTCTCCCTCGGCCATCAGTCAGAAAAGTCTTACGCGACAGATGGCAAAGCAAGTCACGCTGGTAGGGCCGCGACCACAGCCTGCCCGCTGCGGCGAGGGAGCGCCGCGGATCTCCACAGAGTTTAGCCACATCGGCGCCTAGGCTTGACGCTCCGGGTAGGCTCCATAATCTGAAATTCGGCGGCAAGCCGCGTTCAATTTGGCAACGCGTTGAGGACAACGCGTTCCACCCCCGCGTTTGGCAAGTCGCGCAAATCTGTAGCGTGAAGATTTTAGCAGGCTTTTATCGTTCGTCGGTCGGGAAGAAAATGATCGTCGCGGTCACCGGCATCATTCTGATCCTTTTTGTGATCGGACATTTGCTTGGGAATCTGCAGATATTTATCGGACCGGATTGGATCAATGGTTACTCCCAACATCTCCGCGACCTCGGGCCGCTCCTTTGGCTGATCCGGATTTTTCTTCTCGCCATCGTCATTGTTCACATCTGGGTGACTATCCAATTGGCAATTGAAAACCGGCGTGCCCGTCCCGAACCGTATGTCGACAAAAGCTACGTCAAAGCAACGTTTGCCTCGCGCCACATGGTGATGAGCGGGCTGATTGTGCTCGCTTTTATCGCTTATCACCTCGCGCATTTCACTTTCCGTAAAACCGACCCGCGCTTCGCCCTGCTCAAGCCTGATCCTCTTGGTCATTACGACGTTTATTCAATGATGGTCTACGGTTTCCAAAATTACCTTGTCTCCGGATTTTACGTGCTCGGTCTTTTCTTACTCGCGCTTCATTTAAGCCATGGATCATCCAGCTTTTTCCAATCGCTCGGATTGAATGATAAGAAACTGACGCCGCGCCTTGCTTTGGGCGGTCGAATCTTCGCATGGCTGATGTTCATCGGTTACACGTCGATCCCCGTAGCCGTACTGCTCGGTTTGGTTAAACCAGCGCAACAGTTATGAGTTCGGCGACAACTAGCGCGGCATGGTTCGCTGCGGCGCGCCCGGCGGTCGCGCCCTACCAGATTAATCCATCCCGACAGCTATGATTGGAAGGTTCGACGCCAAGATTCCTCCCGGTCCGCTCGCGCAGAAATGGCGAAACCATCTCGATCATTCACGCTTAGTTAGCCCAAATAATCGGCGAAAATTTGAGATCATCGTTGTAGGAAGCGGATTGGCCGGTGGCTCGGCTGCGGCGACTCTGGGCGAACTGGGTTATCGGGTAAAATGTTTTTGCTTTCAGGATTCGCCGCGACGCGCACATTCGATTGCAGCCCAGGGCGGAATCAACGCCGCAAAAAATTATCAGAACGATGGGGACAGCGTTTACCGATTGTTTTACGACACCATCAAGGGCGGCGATTTTCGTTCGCGCGAGGCGAACGTGTATCGACTCGCCGAGATCGCCAATAACATCATCGATCAATGCGTTGCGCAGGGTGTGCCTTTTGCCAGGGAATATGGCGGACTGCTAGCCAACCGCTCGTTTGGCGGCGCGCAGGTGTCGCGAACTTTCTACGCGCGAGGGCAGACGGGTCAGCAGCTTCTGCTGGGCTGTTATCAAGCGCTTTGCCGTCAAATCTCCGAGGGCACGGTGCAGATGTTTCCTCAGACGGAGATGCTCGACCTCGTGATTGTCGAAGGACATGCCAAAGGAATTGTGACCCGTAGCCTGTGCTCCGGAAAAATTGAAAGACACGCGGCGGATGCTGTCGTGCTCGCGACCGGCGGATATGGAAACGTGTTTTATCTCT
>QHRI01000246.1 GCA_003221375.1 Verrucomicrobiota bacterium | reverse complement strand
TTATGAGCATGATCTGGAGTTAAGTTATTTCGCACTACTCGCCACAATCGACTCAGGCCGGTACATGTCGCGATTACTTCCCTGGAATTCCGCCTTGAGTCTCACCTTGAACTGCGCGAGATCGACCAGGTCCCAGCGCGTGAATTTCCAAATGCCGCCTTTCTCGCGCGGCTGATGTTCGAATCCAACGACCAGGTGCACGGCGTCGTCGCGTACCTTATTGGTCGCCACTTTTGGCTCGAAATAGAAAGCGCGGAAACTACTGTCACGGCTTCCAACGACATAAAGCTTTGGATCGAGATAAAAAACGCGCTTGCTTGCAACGTCGACAATTCGCAAGTCGGGATATCCGGACCGTTGAACGCGGCCTTCGGCCGTCCGCGGAAAGTCGCAATTCAATCCCGGCGCTGCATTCAACACCAGGCGCAAGTTGTCTTCAAAATGACTACTCGCTTCGTTGATGCGGAAGACACTTTGGATCGCGCTGTCAGGCGCATTGAATTGCTTGATCGTCTCGTCGCACGCCGCGGCGATCTGCTTGATTACTCGTTGATCGATTTCGTCTTTCGGGTTTACCGACAAGACGCGTTTGCCCGTTGTATCGAAAATCACTTCAGCGAACGGAATCCCAAGCATTGGTCGATGTTCGTTCAGCAACCACGAGATCAATTGATCAACCGGAGAATTGGCTTGCGATCTTTGTAAGGCAGGCGCTTCGCCTGCCAAACACAGCGGGGCAACCAGAGCGGTCGCGCTAAAGGCTAAAATTGCGCCTGGGAAAACCATCAATGAGCGAAACATTGGCCGATTCAAAATCGCCATCCGCGAATGAACAAGAGCAAAACAATGAGAATGTGATCGAGGAAACTTTGACGCGTCACGGCATTGTGACTACAGTGACTACATGACAGCGACCCTGCGTGAAGCCAAAGCTAAGTTGTCCGAAATGGTAAAACGAGCGAGCCGCGGCGAAGAAGTGGTGATCACCGTGCATGGCAAGGAAACAGCCAAGATCGTACCTGTGCCCAAGCGCAGGAAAAAACGCGACACGGAGAAGTGGCTGGCAGAACTGGATGAACTTCGTCGCAAATACAGTACGGGAAAAATCGGCATTAGCGCGCAAGAGATCCAGGATTTGGATCGCGAAGATCGTTTCTAAGTCAATGCGCTTCTGGGACAGCTCTGCGCTGGTCAAGCTTTACGTCAAGGAACCAGACTCCACTGCATTTAAGCGGCTCGCCAATGACCCCGAAGTGCCTCTGATTTCTAGCTTTACCATCCATGAAGTGCACTGCGCATTTTGGCGAAAGGAACTCTCGGGAGCTGTGGCGCGCAACGCTGCAGAGATCCTGTTTCAAAAATTTCTGCGCCAAATTCACGCCGAAGATTTTAAGCTGATTCTTTACGACTCTGGAATGAAGAACCGCGCGGTTGGCGTGGTGCGGCGCTGCCATGGTGCACCAAATCCAGTCATGATTCGTAGCCTCGACGCCCTCCAAATCGCCAGCGCACTCGAAGGCGGAGCAACCGAGATAGTGTCGGCCGATTTGCGCATGCGAAACGGTGGAATTCTTTTCGGACTGCGAGTTCTGCCCGAGTAAAGGCCATGGATAAGTCAGAGAAAATTTTTGTTGCCGGTCATCGAGGCATGGTAGGCAGTGCATTGGTTTGCCAACTCGAGTCGAAAGGCTTTTTGAATTTGCTCGTTCGGGACAGATCGGAATTGGATCTTCGAGATGAGTCCGTAGTCGCGAAATTGTTTGCAGAAGAAAAACCAGCGGTGGTGATTCTCGCGGCGTCAAAAGTCGGTGGCATTAAGGCAAACATTGACCATCCCGTCGCATTTCTGCTCGAGAATTTGCAGATTCAGAACAATGTAATGGACGCGGCTTATGAGAATGGTGTACGCAAGCTTCTCTTTCTTGGGAGCTCGTGCATTTACCCGAAGTTTGCGCCCCAGCCGATCCCAGAAACAGCATTGCTAAGCGGGCCGCTGGAGCCGACTAATGAAGCTTACGCAATTGCGAAGATTGCCGGGATTAAGCTTTGCCAGGCATATGTTCGCGAGCACGGCGCGAATTTCATTTCGATGATGCCCACGAACCTTTACGGTCCTAACGACAATTTCGATCTGGAAACATCACACGTTCTGCCTGCGCTCTTGCGTAAAGCGCATGAAGCCAAGACACGAAAAGATCGAGAACTGATCGTGTGGGGCTCCGGAAAGCCGCGTCGTGAATTTTTGCACGTGGACGACCTCGCGTCGGCGTGTCTTTTGCTCCTGGAGAAATACGATTCGCCGGAAATCATCAATGTCGGCTGCGGCGAGGACATCTCCATCCGCGAACTGGCTGAGTTAGTTTGCGACATCGTTGGTTTCGATGGCCAGCTTAGCTGGGACGCAACCAAGCCGGATGGCACACCAAGAAAACTTTTGGATGTCACGAAGCTACGCGCTCTGGGTTGGAAGCCGTCGATCCCTTTGCGTGAAGGCATCGCGCGAACATACGAATGGTTTCTCGCCAACTACGTTAGATGAATCGACCCCATAAAATCGACTAGATGGTTTTACCCCTGATAGCTTTCCGCGTTGACCCCGAAAGCTTTCGGGGTTGACTGCGAGCCGTGATGAAAAACCTACGCATCGGAGTTGTTGGGGTTGGTCATATTGGGAGTAATCATGCGCGGTTGTATGCGGAGATCCCATCGGCCGAGTTTACCGCCGTGTATGATGTGGATCCTTTCAGGAGCCGTACCATCGGCGGAAAATTCGGCGCGACACCTGCCAAGTCGCTCGATGAATTTATGGATATGGTAGATGCCGCTTCGGTAGCGACGCCTACTAACACACACTACGCGATTGCGCGCTCGCTGCTTGCGAAGGGCAAGCATGTAAATCCGGTTTTAGGTGCGCTGGAAACACATCTGACCCATCCTCGCTTCATCGAAGCACATCGGCTCTCTCCTTACTCCGAACGCAGTACCGATATCGGTGTCGTCCTCGATTTAATGATCCACGATTTGGAAGTCATTTTGCATTTTGTGCGGTCTCCGCTTTGGAGTATCGACGCGGTAGGCGTACCGGTTCTCAGTAAGAGTGAAGACATCGCCAATGCGCGGCTGCATTTTGAAGATGGTTGCGTGGCAAATGTTACCTCGAGTCGCATCAGTCCCGAGCGGCTCCGCAAGATCCGCATTTTTCAGGAAGACGCCTATCTCTCGCTCGACTACCAAAATCAAAGCGGCGAAATCTATCGGCGGGTTGGGGGACGTATCACGCGCGACAGGGTCGAGATCGAGCGCGAGGAACCACTTAAGCTTCAGCTTGCTTCGTTTGTCGAATGTGCCAGCACAGGACGCGAGCCGCGCGTTTCGGGTTCTCAAGCGACAGCGGCATTGAAGTTGGCGGTTGAGATAACAAAGCGAATCGCGCCGGGTGAGTAAGACGATCTCAGCTTATTCCGGCATCGTAGCCACGGCAAAGCTTGGCCGCCGCGGCGGGTGTCGCCGTGTCCGGGGAACCAACGCCATCGAAGCGCCTCGACTCAGCGAGGCGGCTACATGAAAATTCAGACGATCTATTTCGTCGCCGGTGAAGTGAGCGCAGACAATCACGGCGCTGCATTGATGCGTTGCTTGCGCGAGCTGAACGGCGAACTCAAGTTTATCGGGCGCGGCGGCCCGCAAATGCGAGAAATGGCCGGCGAGTTTGCCAAGGGGCGGATTCCCGATGGCCAAGAATTCAAAAACTGGATAGGCGATGCGGCGGTCCTCGGTTTATGGGAAGTGCTGTGGAAATATGGCTATTTCCGAGAACAGTTTCACGAAACGATCCACGAAATTCGGCAGTGTAAACCGGACGCTGTCGTCCTGATCGATTACCCAGGTTTCAATTTGCGTCTTGCACGGGCACTGCGAAGGGAAGCACCACGGCAAAAGATCATTTATTACATCAGTCCCCAGGTATGGGCCTGGAACCGCGGACGCATCACGAGAATGGCGCATTTCATCGATCTGGTCCTCTGCATCTTTCCATTTGAAGTCGATCTCTACACCCAGGCTGGTTTGCGCGCCTTGTTTGTCGGTCATCCCATGATCGAACGATTGCGGGATCGAAAAATCGAAACTCAGCGCGATCCTAATCTGATCGGCCTTTTCCCTGGTAGTCGTTCACGCGAGGTGCGAAAGATTTTTCCGGTACTGCTGGAAACGGCGCGTTCGCTTCTGAAGCGCAACGCAAATCTGCGTTTTGAAGTCGCAGCCACATCTCATGAACTCGCGAGAGAAATGAGCAAAATGTTGACCTCTCACCTTACTCCTCTCCCCTCGCCGAAGGGAGAGGCAAAAACGCAAGCACCGCCTAACCAGTCGGATCGTACTGTGGCAAGACAAAACGCGATAGGGACGCCTCGTCCCTCAACGAGGGGAGAGGCGACGGTGAGGGGTGCATTACAAGACGATTCTCAAATCATTCGAATTGAAATTGGCCAGACGGCAGAAATTATGCAGCGCGCATGGGCCGGGATCGTCGCCTCGGGGAGCGCCACGCTGGAAGCTGCTTATTTTCGATTGCCGTTCGTACTGATTTATAAGGTTGCGTGGCCGACTTACCTGGCAGCGCGACTCGTGGTGAATGTAAAATATCTTGGTATGCCTAACCTGCTTGCGGACAAGGAAGTGGTTCCCGAATTCATTCAGCACCGTGCCGAACCGAATGCTGTCGTCAAAGCCGTGCAACCGCTGATTGACAATACAAGCGCGCGCGAGCGGATGGTTTCTCAGTTCGATGCGATCGTTTCTAAACTGGGCGACAGCGGAGCCAGTCGAAGAGCCGCGCGAGCAATTATTGAAGAGATTGGAAGCGCGCCTTAACTAATCACGTCATG
>QHRI01000245.1 GCA_003221375.1 Verrucomicrobiota bacterium | reverse complement strand
ACTAGCCAACTTGTGGGTGAATCGCCTGCATCACAGTCACCTTCACCGCCCATCGTCGCCAATTCGCCTCAAGGTCCGGCTCTATCGCCGTCACCGAGGACCGGGCAGCGGCCAACTCTCGATTTGTCGCGACTGGAAAACACCGTGCAACCGGCAGTTTTTTTGCTCACGGTGTTCGATTCGTCTGGCAAGGTGCTACGGACCGAGACCGCTTTTTTCATTTCAGGCGACGGCAGACTCATTACGACCGCGCGCGCAATCGAAGGCGGGATCAATGCCGTCGCGAAAATGACCGATGGCAGAATTTATAATGTGAGCGGGGTTCTTTCGGTTTCCACAACGCTCGACCTGGCCGTTCTTCAAGCGGATGTGAAATATGTCCCGTTTCTTCCGGTGAATAGGAATCCCAACCTTGAGATTGATAAGCGACTCGGGTTGGTGGGCAGCGGACTTGCCGGAACTGATGGAGCCCCTCGCGATGTGACCATCTCATCACAGCAGTCCGATCGCCTGGGAATCGCAGGCCCGATTTCTTCAAGTTCGGTCGGCGCGCCTATTGTCAGCGAGAATGGAGAAGTGGTCGGGGTTGTGACATCAGCCGGTGAAAAAGCGTCGGGTCGACCTTCGACCGCGGTGGACTCTCTGCTGGATCGAGTGTCATCTGATGCCAAACCGCAATGGCCGGAAAGTGTTCAAGCTACTGTTACACCTACCCCCACACCTCGTCCGACGCCAAAACCGCGAATAATTTATGCGCCTGCTCCGCCGTTTCCAACCGGTGTCTCTCGGCCGGGGACTTCGGGCTCGGGTCGCTTCCGCTTGACCTTCGATGCAAAAGGCAACGCCACAAACGTGCGGGTTGTTCAATCCACGGGGAACCCGTACTTTGATTCGTCTGCCATTCAAACGCTTCGGCAGTGGAAATCATCGCCGAGTGAGGGGTGGGGAATTACGGTGCCTGTAACCTTTCAAAGCAGGTGAAACTGGAAACTATCGTCCTTGGTTTTCGGTTAACCCATTTATAGAAGCGCACCGCCAAAACCATGATCCAGATCAGATCTGCGCTGGCGGACGACACCGATTTTCTCGGCTGGGTCATTCTCACCGCTGCGCGCGGACATCGGGAACGCGGCTGGTTCGATGTTGTGTTGCAGCAGGACGAGGCGTTCTGCGTGGAGTACTGCAGAAAGCTGGCAGGCGCAGCGACGCCTTCATGGTGGCACTGGTCTTTATTTTCCGTCGCTGTGGTGGACGACCAGCGTGCAGCAGCTCTGTGTGGTTTTGGCGATCCCTCGTTATACGCAGCCTCATCCGCAGCGATGGCAGAGGCCTCGCAAAAGATGGGCCTGAGCGAGGACGAACACTCTCAGCTCTGGCCACGGGGTGCGTTCATTCTCTCATGCGCAACGAGCGAAGAGAACGCATGGACTATTGAGAACATGGCGACGCTGCCGGAATATCGCGGTACTGATGTGACACGGGCGCTACTCAATGGGGAATTCGAACGAGCACGCGGCGCTGGTTATAGCCGCGCCCAGATCAGTTTCTTCGTTGGCAACCAGACTGCGGAGCGCGCGTATATCAAGGCGGGGTTCAAGTTTGCAGAAGAAAAGCGCTCGCCCGAATTCCAAGCGGCGCTCGGTGTGCCGGGGCTAAGGCGATTTGCTCGGAATATTGCAAGCTCTGATTTGCAGCAATGAAAATTCGCGCGGCAACTCACGCCGATCGCGACGCGATCTGGAAAATTTTTCACGAAGTCATCGCTGGGGGTGATACCTATACATTTGATAGGAACATCTCGCGTGAAGACGCGCTCGCGTACTGGCTTGCGCCCGGCACACACACCTACGTCGCGAGACAGAAATTTGTGGGCGACGGCGTTGCCTTACCAGGGAAGCCAACAGCTTCCCCTGAAATTTACCCCGGAGAAATCGCAGGCACTTATATTTTGCGGCCTAACCAGTCCGGTGGTGGCTCGCATGTTGCCAACGCAGCGTTCATGGTCGCGCTGGACGCGCGCGGTCAGGGAATCGGTCGTGCAATGGGCGAACATTGCTTAAGCGAAGCGCGCCGACTCGGTTTCCGCGCAATGCAATTTAATTTCGTAGTTTCGACCAACGAATCTGCCGTTCGCCTTTGGAAACAGCTCGGTTTCAAAATTGTCGGCACTTTGCCGGGCGCATTCCGTCATCCTGAAAAGGGATACGTGGATGTTTACGTCATGTTTCGGTCCCTGCCGTAGCGCGCCACCGAGTGATGAGCATGCAATTCTGTTTGTAATTTCCGGTCGTTAGGCCGAATTGTCAGGAGCGATGCAGACAGTGATTCAGGTAATCGCCACTGGACGCGGATCGTTACGCAATAAGATCATGAACGATCCGCAGCTTGGGCGTTTTGACTTAATTCCCGCTGAACATCTACGTCCAGGCCGCCCGCACGGATGGGCTAAAATCCACAGCGAAACCGCGCATGGGGCGATCAATCTCGAATGGCACGGCCGCACAGGAGTGCTCACCTGCCGGGTTGTGACAAAGCTCGGCAACAAACCCAACTCGATCATCGGCGATTTCATCGATTACCTCTTGGCGCGTCATCAGAGTCGCATTCTCGCCATTCATATCATGCGACGTTGAAATCTCCCTCCTAATCCTGCTCGTGCTCATTGCTCGTAATCGGTGTGGGATCTGATAGCTCGCCTGGCGGTCGCTGCCTGCCACAGATATAAGCCGTAACTGCGATTGAGAAGGCGACCACAGGCGTTCACGCGCGGGAGCGCTGGCGTAGGAACTACTCGGAGGCCGCTCGGCAACCTTTTTCTCTTCCACACTCCTACCTGGCAGCCTATGATTCCGCGTGGAAATTTTGCCGCACAGCAAATATGAAGGCACCGGCCTGGAGAAAGTGGTGCGCGAAGCTACTCGCCGTCATGCGCACCAGAGTGACCCTGCTGAATAACTGGCGCGCGAAGTTCATCAGCCTTCTGCTTGCGACAATGGTATGGTATCTAATCA
>QHRI01000244.1 GCA_003221375.1 Verrucomicrobiota bacterium | reverse complement strand
GCCGTGCGAAAGCTGACAACGCCATCGGCGCGGCGGATACTACGTGGCGATGCTTGATCCGTCTGCCGATGAAATTCGTAGTTGGAGCAATTCCGTCACCCAATTCATGGTCGATTATCTCGGCGATCTCCGCGATCGCGGGGTGTATCGTCACATGTTTTCACGCGCGATTCGCAACCGGCTCGATCCCGCGCTTCCGATCAATGGAAGCGATTTTGACGAATTATTGAAGGTTTTTCGCGAGGCTATTGTCCCGTTTAGCCGGCAGAACGCGCATCCGCGCATGTTTGGGTATGTGCAATCGCCTGGTACTCCTCTCGCGGCATTCGCCGACCTGCTCGCCTCGACGCTAAACGCGAATCTCACTGTGTGGCGTTCTGCGCCGGCGCCGGTGGAACTCGAGCGCCTGACAATCGATTGGATCCGTCAAATTCTCGGATTCAATGCCCAAGCCGGTGGACTATTTGTCAGCGGTGGGTCGATGGCCAATTTCGCCGCGATCGCCGCGGCGCGTCAGACGAAAGACTATTCGTCAGGGCGTTTGCGCATTTATGCCTCGAACGAGACACATTTTTCCGTCTCCAAGGCAGCGGCGCTCTTGGGAATCGGGCGGGAAAACGTGCGCTATGTCGCCGTGGACCAGCGTTTCAAAATGCAGGTGGACGATTTGGCTGCAAAAATCACGGCTGACCTGGAGGCAGGCTACGTTCCATTCTGCGTCGTTGCGAATGCTGGAACCGTGAACACCGGCGAGATCGATCCTTTAACGGAGATCCGAGAGGTTGCGGACCGGTTCCAACTTTGGATGCATGTGGATGGAAGTTATGGCGCGTTCGCGGTCCTCGCGGAATCGGCGAGAAAGTTGTTCGGGGGAATGGAGCGGGCTGATTCGATCGCGCTCGATCCGCACAAATGGCTTTACCTGCCGGTGGACGTCGGCTGCGTGATTTATCGCGAGCCAGAGATTGCGCGCGCCGCTTTTGCTCATGAGGCCGAATATACTCGGATCATTGGACAAGAGGCAGACGAGGCGTTCGCATTCTGGGATTACGGCCCGGAGCTATCGCGGCGTTTCCGTGCTCTTAAAGTCTGGATGTTGTTGAAAGGAGTCGGGCTCGATTCGTTAGGCGCGGCGATTGAAAGCAATCTTGCCTGTGCGTGTTATTTGGAATCGATGGTGCAGGCCAGCGATGATTTCGAGATGGTCGCGCCAGTCGAGCTGTCGATCTTCTGTTTTCGTCACGTGCCGGCACAGCTAAGGAATGGATCGTCCGCCGCGATCGATGCATTTAATGAACGCCTCTTGATCGCATTGCAACGAGATGGCAGTTCGTATCTCTCCAATGCCACGCTCGGCGGCCGCTTCGCGCTACGCGGTTGTGTACTGAACTATCGGACCACGTTGCGCGACATGGAGATACTGCTCGATGATTTGCGGCGCGTCGGAAGATCGTTACCGACCCCGAACTAGGTGAGTTGAAAAAGGGAAAGCTCAGCCTTAGGAGTTGTTTCAATCTCCTCTGCCTAACGAGATAACCAATTATGGCGCGTAAGTGTGATTCACCTGGTTGCGGGTTCCCTCTTCCGGATAAATATCCGCTGGACAAATGTCCATGGCACATGGCTCCGGGCCGCGGGCCGGTTAAGATCGCAGCTGCACTGACAATCGCCGCTGCCGGATTCGGCGGCGGTTTTGCTTACAAGCGGTTCAGAAGATATCTGGACGACAGGAAACTTCGTAAGGAACGCGAAGAATCCGGGCAAGCGTCGGCGCCGAAAGAAAAAAAAGCCAAATCGGCTGTTCGTAAACGAACTGCTTCAAAGTCTCGGAAACAGCCACGCAAACGAAAGAGAGTATCGAAACCAGCAGCGTAAGATCGACAATCGGTGATGCCCTTTGCGGCTGACACAGCCGCCGCTACAACGCTCCGCGGAACTATCTTCATCCGGATCGCAACGCTGTCATCGGATTCACGCGAGTGGCGCGACGCGCCGGCAAGAAACAAGCGAGAAGCGCCGCACTAGCGAGCACCAAGCTTGCGCTGACGAGCGCCAACGGATCGGTCGGACTTACTTGGTACAAGATTTTGGCCAGGACCCGCCCTGCACCCAACGAAAGAACGAGCCCAATGCCGACGGCAAGAGCCGTCTGCATTGCTGCTTGTCGCATGATCAGGCTGAATACGTCCCGCCGATGTGCTCCTAATGCCATGCGGATTCCGATTTCGCGAGTCCTGCACGCGACGGCATAAGCTTTCCCACCATAAACACCCACCACAGCCAGCAGCAGGGCGATTGTGCCAAAAGCCCCAAAAAGAGTTGCTCCAAGTTTAACGATCCAAAGATTCGGCGACCTTTCCATCAGATCCACATACGGCACCATCTGCAGCAGCGGCAGATCGGAGTCGAGCTCGCGCAGGGTTTGTCGCAGCGTCGGCATGAACGCGACAACGGCGCGCCGATCCTGCGTGTCGAGTCGTACATGCAGATAAGTCTGGCCGCTGTATCCCTGCGACAACGGGACAAACAGACGGCAAATGACGGAATCGTTCTGAATGTCGTGCCGGTGCCTGCTCACGACGCCGACTATTTCCATATCGTTAGGCGAACCGTCCTTCGGAGGTTGTGTGTAGCGGATATGTTGACCGATCGGGTCCTCGTTCGGGAAAAGTTTTTTTGCCATTTCTTCGTCAATGAACGCTACACGGCGCCCCTCTTTGTTTTCGCATTCCTCCTGAGTTGTAAAGTGAGTTGACGCTCGGGTCCGGCGCTTTCGGATCGTTAGGCATGTTGTCTTTTGTGCGCAGAACGCGACGCGCGGTGGTAAAATCGGAATACGGCAGCATCGTGCCAATCGCCGAGGCCGTTACGCCCGGCAATTTTCGTACGCGCTGCACCATCTCAAACATCAACCGACGCGAGTCAGCCGGCGTCTTCCTGATCAAGGTGAAATCGAACTCAGTGATGAGATCGCCGGGTGCGTTAAATCCAGGGTTAAGGCCGGCTGCTTTGAGCGCGCCCCGGAAAAATAATCCTGCGGCGAAAAGCAACATCAGCGAGAGCGCGATTTGCACCATTACCGAAATATGGCGGGGCGCAAAAAAACGACTCAACCGACCTATTCGCGCCGGCTCGCCTATCTGTTCCTTGAGGTCGTTAACGAGATCGGCCTTTGTCGCCTTCAGCGCCGGACCGAGGCTGAAGAGCATGGTTGCGATGAGGCAAAACAAGAATGTAACTGCAAGCACCGTCGCGTCCGGACGCAATTTGACGACGAAAGAAAAATTCACGGACGAAAGCAGACCGCGCATTTGTTGAAGCAAAAGATCGTTGCACCAGGCGCTGAAGAACAGGCCAATCGCGCCGCCGCAAACCGCAAGGAGAAATCCTTCGGACAACAATTGCCTGACGATCTGCCACCGTGACGCGCCGACAGCCAGACGCACCGCCATTTCCTTCGAGCGCGATGTGCCGCGCGCCAGCAGCATGTTTGCGAGATTTAAACAGGCGATCAGCAAGACCGCGGCGGCCATCGCCATGAGCAATGTCGCGATCAGCGTGATTGGGCCGTCGTCTTCCGGTTGCGTGCTCAGGCTGAATCG
>QHRI01000243.1 GCA_003221375.1 Verrucomicrobiota bacterium | reverse complement strand
GAAGCGTTGGTTTGACCGGAACGTCAAATTTCTCGCCGCCACGCTCCACATGGAGGACAAGCTCGTCGGTTGGATGTTTGCTGATGTATTCCAGCAACGCGATTGGATGGTAGAGAGGCGTCTTATCAAACCCGCGAACGATGTCTCCCGAACGCAGCCCGGCGTTGGCGGCAGGTGTGTTCGGTTCCACTTTGTCGATGATCGGTGTCTCGGCCGGAGAAATGAGCAGTTGGCGTACACTTTTTCTTCGCCATCCACGAGTATGCGCCTTGTAAGGCTCCACCCAAACGGTTTGGACCTTTCCGTCTCGCTCGAATTTTACGGCGATTTTGTCGCCTTCGCTGCCCACTATATCCCAGACGATACTGTCGTTCATTCCCGAAAACCGGCTGACCGGTTTGCCATCCACAGACAGAATTTTGTCGCCGGGCTGCAAACCGACCTTTTGGGCTGGCGAGTCGGGCAAGACATAACCGATCACCGTGGTTGAATCTCCTTCCCCCACCGGGTAGCCAACAGCCCAGACGATCCCTGCGAAGAAAAGCGCAAGCAGCAGACTGAACAGCGGGCCGGCGATGGCTACGATGATTTTGTCGAGAGCCGAGATTTTCGGCAATCTCGCGCGGTCCACATCTGCTTTGCCCTCGATGATGTCCATCGGTGCAAGTTGGGGCAGCGCCACATAGCCTCCGAAAGGCAGCGAGCCGAGCGAGTATTGGACGCCGTTGATTGTTTTTTTCCAGAGCGGTTTGCCGAACCAGACGCCGAATTTTTCGATGTAAAGTCCCCTCCAGCGGGCCGCGAGGAAATGCCCCAGTTCGTGGACCACGATCAGCAGATTGAAGAGAATCAGGACTTCAAGCAGGATGAAAATGACGCGAGCAACGTGCAATAGCATTGTAATTAGGGGCAGGTGATCAGTGGTGGCCATCATTGGACACGCCGTCGTGTTTGCCGTTTCAATTCTTTTAAGGATTTATCGATGTAACACGTCCTTGTGCTTCCTTGCGTGCCCATTGATCGGCCTCCAATATTGCATCCAGATCGGGGTGCGCAACGGATGTGTGCCGGTTCATGACTTCTTCGACAATCTGCCAGATGTCCTGAAAACTCACCTGGCGGCCCAAAAAACCAGCGACCGCCACTTCGTTTGCGGCGTTCATGACGGCCGGCAGCGTGCCACCGATCTCGCCCGCTCGGCGCGCGAGGTCTAACGCCGGAAAATCGTCGTAGCGGGGTGTGAAGAATTCTAATCTGGACAATTTCGAGAAATCGAGCGGTGGCAAACTATTCGGGACGCGATCCGGCCAGGTGACGGCGTATTGAATAGGGAAACACATGTTCGAATAACTCAATTGCGCGAGCGCGGAGCCGTCTGCAAACTCGACCATCGAATGAACGATGCTCTGCGGGTGTATTACGACTTCCACCCGCTTCATCTCGACGCCAAACAACCAATGCGCCTCGATCATCTCCAGTCCTTTATTGAAAAGTGTCGCTGAATCGATGGTGATTTTTGGGCCCATATTCCACGTCGGATGCTTGAGCGCTTGTCCAGGCGTGATGGCATCGAAGTTTTTTCGCGGAGTTTCTCTGAACGGCCCACCCGAGGCCGTGAGAATGATTCGGCGGACATCCAAGGAATGTTTGCCTTCCAGACACTGAAAAATTGCGTTGTGCTCGCTGTCCACCGGCAGAACGTGCACGTTACTATCGCGCGCCTCGCGCATTACGATCTCGCCCGCCATCACGAGAATTTCTTTGCTGGCCACGGCGAGATCTTTGCCAGCTTCGATTGCTGCCAGCGCAGGACGCAATCCACCGGTGCCTACGATTGCAACCAGCACCATCTCAGCCCCCGTCAAGCAGGCGACCTCACGTAGTCCTTCTTCTCCCGCAAAAATTCGCGGCTTGTATTCAAGCTCGCTTGTCAGGATGTCGATCTTGGTTTCATCGACCAGGCAAACAGATTGGGCGCGCGTTTCATTCGCAGCTGCCGCGAGTTTTTCAGCATTACGATTGGCGGCCAGTCCGACAATTTCCATCCTGTCCGGAATATCGCGTGCCACTTTCAGTGCGCTCTCGCCGATCGATCCGGTCGCGCCAAGAATGACAACCCGCTTACGCTTCCTGGAAGTTTCCGTCATCATTTTTAAACCACGAATGGACACGAATAGACACGAATTCACTCGAATGACGAAGTCCGAATGACGAATGACGAACTAAGTCCGAATGACGAAATCCGAAACCGCGAGGAGGCTAGCGTCACGCTCCCTTTGTCATTCGGGCTTCGGCATTCCTTCGGCATTCGACATCCGTGCTTCATCATTGTCTTCGTGTGCATTCGTGTTCATTCGTGGTTACGGCACGCGAATCACCAGCCGCAGATAGAAGAACAAAAGCGGCGCGGTAAATAGCAGGCTATCCAGAAGATCGAGTGCCCCGCCGATTCCCGGCAACAGGTTCCCCGAGTCCTTTACATCTGTGCTGCGCTTGATGATTGACTCGGCCAAATCTCCGACCACTGCCGCGAAGCCAAGAAGCACTCCGAGGATCGTCGCGTGCGTCCAGTTTAGCGCCGATAAATGGCCCG
>QHRI01000242.1:4394-5747 GCA_003221375.1 Verrucomicrobiota bacterium | reverse complement strand
TGCCAAACGTCACCATTATGAGGCCGCGAGATTTTCCGGCCCAAAGACAACCAAAGAAACGAAACAGAAAAACGAAAAACAAAAAATGAAAACGATACAGCCACGAATGAAAAACCCAGCGATGTTGATTCCTGAAGCGATGCAGCCGTTAATGGCTTTTATCGCAGCGGTGAGAAAAAGCGGTGTGTCTCAGCGCACACTCGATCTGATTCATCTGCGCGCCAGTCAAATCAATGGTTGTAGCGTCTGCGTCGATATGGGCTCTCGAGAACTCAAAAAAGCCGGCGAGACAGATGATCGTCTGTTCTCCGTAGCCGCCTGGCGTGAAGCGCCCTGTTTTACCGAGGCCGAGCGTGCCGCGCTGGCGCTTGCCGAAGCGGTTACGCGGCTGAGCGACCGGTCAGATCCAGTACCAGAGGAAATCTGCAACGACGCCACATTGCATTATGACCAGAAGGCGTTAGCAGGGCTCATCCTCTGGATTGCCACGACTAACCTTTTCAACCGCATCAACGCCACAACCAAACAAGTGGCTGGCGAGCAGCCGTGGAGCAAACGCTAAAGAACAAAACAGAAAAACAACAACTGAAACTAACACGATGAAATACGCATTACTCGTTCACCAATCACAGGAACACTTCGATCACCGCGATGACAAAGCCGCAACGGCGGCCGGCCGCGCTTACGCCGAGGCGCTGCAGGCAGCCGGGATCTTTGTCGCCGGCGCCGGGTTAGATTCGCCCAAGAACGCGACTACGGTCACAGTGCGCGACGGGAAACGCCACGTTCACGATGGTCCGTATGCGGAGACGAAAGAATTCCTCGCCGGATTCGGCATCATCGACGTGCCGAACCTGGACGCGGCGTTAGAGTGGGCAGCTCGCCATCCCGCTTCCGGATTCGCCACCGTTGAGGTGCGTCCCTTGTTAGGATTTGGGGCGGCACCCGCGAAATCTCGTTAGGCGCGAGAACATGCTCTATGAAAAACGTCCCGGCTCAGCATGAATGACACCACCAAACGTTCGATTCTTCGCTGGATTCATCTTGTCTTCACCATTCCAATACTCGGTTACATTTATGGTGAGGCTTCGGAAGTCCAACAGTATGCCAGCGCGGTTCGATTTATCTTCGTTCCGGTAATTGTCCTTTCGGGATTTTGGATGTATTCGGGCGCAGTCTTCGCCGTTCTTGGCGTTGCGGTATGGCTTGGTGCATATCTTCTGTCTGGAGTTGGAGCGGCTATCCTGAGTCAAGTCGCGCTATTCATCGCGTGGAAGATTTGGTTGCTGATCCGTGCGCGACATTCACCCGTGCAGCAACAGTAAAGTTGGCCGTCCATTTGAAGCAAAAGTA
>QHRI01000242.1:0-4229 GCA_003221375.1 Verrucomicrobiota bacterium | reverse complement strand
AAAAGACGGGCGAATACGTTTTTTATGATTGTTCATCGCAAAGTCCCAAAGGGCGCACCAGCCTGTGTTACGACCGCGAAGCGCTGGATTCGAGGAAGGAACATACACCAAAAAACAGCGCCATGGACATGGCCGCGGTTATGGGAGTTGAGTTGTTGACGGAAGAACAATATCTGGAGCTCCAGAAACTCGGAGATTTCGATACGAAGTCGTCGAGCTGGGTGAAAACACCTGCGGATATGAGAAAACTCGGCGGTGCGCTCTTTGGCGATCGCCGCTTCGGTCGTGTTTTCTTTTATCATAACGGTGCGGAATCTTACTACAGCGCCAGGGGATTCCGCAGCTCGCTAAGGGTCTAAGTTGGACAAGACGCTGCAGCGACCAGACAATTGCGATGCAGATATAAGCTCGTTTTATTTCCGAGGTATTAATCGATGACTACAACGAATCCCAAGGTTGATTTCTTTTTTAGTAAAGCCAAAAAGTGGAAAGAAGAATTTGAGAGATTGAGAGCGATCGTTCTTGATTGCGGGCTGAGCGAAGAATTGAAGTGGGGTAAACCTTGTTACACGTTTCAGAAGAGTAACATAGTCTTAATACATGGATTCAAAGACTACTGTGCGCTTCTGTTTTTCAAAGGGGCTTTGTTAAAGGATGCGAAGGGTATTCTCGTCCAACAAACGGAGAATGTGCAGGCGGCGCGCCAGGTTCGGTTCACCAACGTTCGAGAAATAGTCAAGATGGAGCCCGTCTTGAAAGCCTATATCAAGGAAGCGATTGAAGTGGAAAGGGCCGGTTTGAACGTGACCTATAAAAAGACTTCTGAATTCAAGGTTCCCGAAGAATTTCAAAACAAATTAGATGAAATCCCTGCCCTGAAAGCTGCCTTTGATGCATTGACGCCGGGACGGCAACGGGGATACCTCTTTTATTTTTCCCAAGCCAAACAATCCAAAACCCGCGAGTCAAGGGTCGAAAAATGTATGCAGCAAATTCTCAGTAGAAAAGGATTGGATGACTAGCCGTGTAAGCCGGGATGATAATCCCTCCGCGTGATGACGCGGCGGGACAGCTGACTCTCGGCGCCGCGTTGGCCCTTGACGTGATCGTCTGGCCTCGGCTTCGCATCATTCCAGAGCTTGGAGTCTGTAGCTGATCTTGTTTTCGATGAGTGAATCTGCGACCTACGTTGCAATTGAAACCGTAGCGCGGGATTCGTATGGACGACTGATCGCTTATCTCGCTGCACGATCGGGCGACGTCGCCGGCGCGGAAGACGCGCTTAGCGACGCATTCGTCGCGGCGTTGTCCTTCAACAAATCGCTGAGGAAGCGCAGGCCGTCGCGAAAGCGCACGAACATTTTCCCGACGAACGATTGAAACTTCTTTTTGTTTGCGCGCATCCGGCGATCGATCCAGCCGCCCGCACTCCCCTGATGTTACAAGCTATCCTTGGCATCGATGCCGCGCGCATCGCCTCGGCGTATCTGGTTGCTCCCGCAGCGATGAGCCAACGCTTGGTTCGAGCGAAAAACAAAATTCGCGATGCCGGAATCCCTTTTCGTGTGCCGGAACCTCCGGAGCTGGAAGAACGGGTTTCTTTTGTTCTCGATGCTATTTACGCTGCCTACACGACTGGCTGGGAAAGCTTGATGGAAACAGCTTCTACGCATCACGCACTCGCGGCGGAGGCCATCGCGTTAGGGCGAATGTTGGTGCAACTGATGCCGCGTGAATCCGAAGCTTACGGTTTGCTTGCGCTGATGTTACACTGCGAAGCGAGACGTGAAGCACGTTACACCAGCGATGGTAAGTTTGTACCGCTGGATCAGCAGGACACAGCGCTTTGGTCGCAATCGATGATTAACGAAGCCGAGCGTTATCTGCACTCGGCTGCTGTATTCCAATGCATGGGGCGCTATCAATTAGAAGCCGCCATTCAATCCATTCACGCTAATCGAGCGCGAACCGGACGGATCGATTGGAAAGAAATCGCTTTGCTCTACGAAGGACTAGTGCGAGTTGCGCCCGGGACCGGTTCGCTCGTTGGCCGAGCCGTGGCGACTGCGCAAGCAGGGGAACCGGTCTCGGGATTCGCTGCACTTGAACAGATTTCCGCGGATCAAACGTCCGATTATCAACCCTATTGGGCCGCACGCGGATATCTTCTTCAATTGCTGAATCGAAAGGATGAAGCACGCGACGCGTTCAATCGTGCAGCGAGCCTGACGGATGATCCCGCATTGCGTGAATATCTTTTTCAACGTTCCACTGAGGAAATGGACTGAACGCACGTTGCGGGGTTCTCCGGGTTCCGCCCCCATTTTTTGCTCGCTACAGCATGGAGAAATCTTGACCAACCGCCGCTAACAGTCTTTGACTAGCATCGCGGGGTGAGCACCAGCAATGCGCAAAAAGCAAACAAAAGCCGATCTCAGCGTCCAGGCGATTGCAGGGACGCATGTCGTGCTTCTGGGTATAGACTTTCCCCAGCAAAATTGCCCAGGTCTGCTTGGATTCGCGCTCAGACGCGAAGATCATACCGAGGGAGAGAAATATTGGCTGTCCGGTTATAAGACTTTCAAAACCGTCGCGCCATTTCCGCCGCCAGGGATGCTTTACTCAACGCGGCAACATCCCATTCAAGGCTTCACGTGGTCGGATTTCTCCGCGAAACCTGAGCATGATTACACGTATGAAGTGTTTGCACTGAGGGGCACGCCTGCGAGTCCAGAAGAGGCCGAAAACGTTGCGGTCAAGATCCGCACAGAAAGCGAACATGGCAGAACGCATCATGTGCATTTCAACCGTGGCGCGGCCGCATCGCAGGAATACACGAGGCTTTTCGGCGACAAGCGGCCCGACGAAGTAGGACCGGCGGCGTTCACGTGGCTTTCGCGGGGCGCAGCTGAATCAATTGCAGATTTCGTTGGGCGCGCAGTTGGGCCGGGTTGGGGACTGCGCGTCGGCGCCTACGAATTCACAGATGAGATCGCGCTAAAGGCGTTAGGCGCCGCGCGGGATCGCGGTGCAGATGTTGAAGTTCTCTACCACGCAAAAGATGACGAACAAAAGATCGCTAACGAAACAGCGATCCAGAAATTCGGTCTGGAAAATATTTGCCAGCCGCGCAATGCACAGGGCCTGACGCTTTCGCATAACAAGACCATCGTGCTGACAAAAGCTGGCAGCGCGCAGGCAGTGCTCACCGGTTCCACGAATTTCAGTGTTGGAGGGATCTATGGGCACAGCAACGTCGTTCATGTCTGTGAAAGAGACGATGTGGCAGCCAATTACTTATGGCTGTGGAATGAGCTAAAGAAGAACACATCGAAATCCGCTGATGCCGGCGTGCTGGTTGGCAAGACTCCGCTGCCAGGCGATCCGCTCGCGCAACAAATCACAGCCATTTTTAGTCCGCGCGATTCTCTGCAGGCATTGGATTGGTATGCGGAGCAGGCCAGGGGCGCCAATGACGCATTGTTCATGACGTTTGCCTTCGGCATGAACCAGCGTTTCCAAGACGCTTACCAAAATGGAACCGCCAAACTGCGTTACGCATTGATGGAATCGATGAGCGGCCCCACCCGGACCAAGGCGCAAAGAGAGGCCAACGAAGCCGCCATCATCAAGCTAAGGAAAATGAAAGCGAACAAGTTCGCGATTGGATCGCGTCTGGGTAAAGGCGCGTTCAACCACTGGCTGGTCGAACAGCTCTCGGGATTAAACGTTAACGTGCGATACCTGCATACGAAATACATGCTGGTGGATCCTTTGGGGGCTAACCCGCTGGTGGTTTCCGGTTCTGCAAACTTTAGTGAAGCGTCGACTACAAATAATGACGAGAACATGCTGATCGTTCGGGGCAACCCGCGCATCGCCGATATTTATCTTGGCGAATTCATGCGGCTCTACCGCCACTTCGCTTTTCGCGACTGGCTTACCCAGCATCCGGAGGCCGACGAAGTACAAGTCGGTCATCTCGACGAGACCGATCAATGGTGGAAACGTTACTTCGGCGACAGCTTCGACTCCCGGCAGCGCAGCTACTTTGCGAGCTAGAATTGCGAAAATGGAGGGCGAGCTCCGCGAGCCCTTTGCGTAACAGACATCGAAACACTCGTTAGGCGCCGCAGAACTCCGCCCTCCATCGTTGGTTTTATCCATTTAAATCTTCAACTCACTTGGGCACATACACGCTGTACCCGCGAGGTGGCGCCCAGAGATCG
>QHRI01000241.1 GCA_003221375.1 Verrucomicrobiota bacterium | reverse complement strand
CGCGATCACGATTCGTTTCAAGCGAACGATTATCGTTTGCAAACAGCCCGCGATTATTACCAAACAAGTCCAATCGAGAATAGTCAGCCTGCCAAAATTATGTAACCCGCCTTGACATGATCGACACACAAACATCGCCCAAGCCCCAAGGCTTAGCGCAACCATCCGCCACGGCTTCGACATGATTCCACCAAATTCGCGCTGTCCTCCGATCGCCTGGCCGAAAAGTCCCACGTACGCAGTGAACAAGGAAGCGATCGCCGTCCAATAGCCAATGAAAGGATTCATGAGACCACTGTGCGCAACGCCGACAAAAATAATCACATCGGAGATTCGATCAGGCAGGTCGTTCACAATCTCTCCGCGTGCACTCGCCTTTCCCGCCGCGACTGCAACCATGCCGTCCAGCATGTTGAACCAGAGCCGGAGATAACAAAACAGTGGCGCAAGAATCAGTAGCCACGCGTTTTTGCCTGATTTCCAAAAACACAGCCCCGCGATGAGCGCGGCCAGCATAGACAAGTACGAAATCGCATCGGGAGAAATACCAAGACGCACGCACAAACTCGTCGCTCCGTACCCCGTGCGACGGAACATCTGCGCGATCGGCCGGTGTGATCTCGGTCGGTATTCCGCCATTCCCTTACGCTTATCGAAAGGCCAGGCGCATTGCGCGACAAATCTAACGATCTTCAAAATCCGGACAGGTCTGCATCATTCAAAACTTCGGGATTGGAATTTCCTGACGAGCAAGCCATTATCTTCGAATGAAAATCGCCACCATCGTCGCTCGCATTCTTCTTGGATTGATGTTCGTCGTCTTCGGCTTGAACTTCTTTTTAAATTTCATTCCCGCGCCGCCCCCGTCGCCAGGCCTGGCTGCGGATTATTTCAAGGTTTTCGCCGCCAGTCGCTACATGTACGTGGTTGGCGCCCTGCAACTGCTCAGCGGATTACTCTTGTTGATCGACCGTTTCGTGCCGCTTGCCCTAACTATTCTCGCCGCGATGATCTTCAACATTTGGACATTTCACATTTTGATGGATCCGAAAGGTCTTTTTCCGATGGCGATCATCGCCATCGTGCTGGAACTTTTCCTGGTCTGGTCGTATCGCGATCGTTTCGCGGGTATTTTGCGCGCCTAATCCGACACCGTGGCTACACAAGGCGACGACAAAACAGCTGACGTGGTCGTCCGCGGAGATGCGCGCAGTTTCAGGCAGCAGATTGTCGCGGGTAAACATCACCTTCTTGCGGATGAACCAGTGAGCGCAGGCGGTGACGATTCCGGCCCTGACCCTTACGATTATCTGCTAACGGCGCTTGGGGCATGCACCTCTATGACGATCGGATTATACGCGCGCCGGAAACAAATGCCCCTGGAGAACATCACGGTTTCGCTCTGGCACTCGCGGATCTATGCAAATGATTGTGAGGAATGCGAAACCAAGGAGGGCATGCTGGACAGGATTGAGCTTGAAGTCGAATTGACAGGATCCTTAAACGCAGAACAGCATGCAAAGTTGATGGAAATCGCAGCAAAGTGCCCGGTCCATCGCACGCTGACATCCGAGATTAACATTCGCCTGCGACCCTCTCAAAAATCATCTGCGCCACAAGCGTCGCTCTAGCGGCTAAACGAAGCATTAGACCTGATCGTTGATGGGTCCCCTCTCCCTTGGGAAGGGAGAGACGAAAGACACGCATCGTCCGTCTGGATGCAATCCGGCTGCTGGAATCGCTTGAAATACACGCGCATAGCCAGGATCACGCGAAGAAATAACGGACCACAAATGAAATTCCTCGCGGTTCATCCCACTTGTTTGATGTACTCGAAGATTTATCTTCGTCTCGAACCGCTCGGTCTTGAGCTTGTTGCTGCTGCGGCGCGCCGGGCTGGTCACACGGTTCGCTTGATTGATTTGCAATGTGAACCGCAGCAGAATTTTTTTCGGCTGCTCGAAGGCTGGCGACCTGATGTCATCGCGTTTTCGGTTAATTACCTCGCCAACGTTCCAGAAGTCATCGATCTCGCTCGAGCTGCGCGCGCCTTATTGCCGCAAACATTTATCTGTATTGGTGGACACAGTGTTTCGTTTATCCCTGAACAAGTTCTGCGGCACGCCGGCGGCGCTGTGGATTGCATTTTGACGGGTGAAGGTGAAACGGCGATCACCGGCCTGCTTGATGCGCTGGCCGAGAATCCACTGGACCTAAAAGACGTCCCGGGATGCGTAACTCTCGATCATCGCGGCCCGCCACCTGCATTTGTGAAGTCGCTCGACGACCTGTCGCCTGCGCGCGATCTAGTCCGTCACCGCCGGAAATATTTTATCGGCCAGCTAGACCCAGCTGCTTCCATCGAGTTCAGCCGGGGTTGTCCTTGGGACTGCGTCTTTTGCAGTGCGTGGACATTCTACGGACGTAACTACCGCGTGAAGACACCTGAGCGCGCCGTTGAGGAGCTGGCGCAAATACGCGAGCCAGGCATTTTTATCGTGGACGATGTAGCTTTTATTCAAGCTGAGCACGGAATGCAGCTTGGTGAAGCGATTGCCCGTCGCGGAATCCGCAAACGTTATTACCTGGAAACGCGAGGCGACGTGCTATTGCGCAATAAGGAGGTCTTCCAATTTTGGAAGCGACTTGGCTTGACCACGATGTTCCTCGGTCTTGAAGCAATCGATGAAGACGGCCTCAAACGTTATCGAAAGCGTGTAACGCTCTCCAAGAATTTTGAAGCTCTGGAGTTCGCTCGCTCGCTCGACATATCGGTGGCGGTCAATATCATCGCCGATCCCGCTTGGGACCGCGAACGATTCAAGGTCGTACGTGATTGGTGTTTGGAAATTCCCGAGGTCGTTAACATCAGCATCAACACACCCTATCCCGGGACAGAGACATGGCATACCGAATCGCGCCGCCTCACCACGCGCGACTACCGGCTATTCGATATCCAACACGCTGTGTTACCAACCAAGCTGCCACTCCCGGAATTCTACAAAGAGCTTGTCGAGACTCAGCGCATCCTCGCCCGCAAGCATCTTGGATGGGAGGCTCTGCGCGACTGCGCCCGCATCGTTGTCCGACAAATGCTTCGCGGCCAGACCAATTTCATCCGGATGCTCTGGAAGTTCGACAGTGTCTATCATCCGGAGCTTCAATTCG
>QHRI01000240.1 GCA_003221375.1 Verrucomicrobiota bacterium | reverse complement strand
CCAGGCGCCTTGGATTTTGGTGGAGGACCGGTTTGGCTACGATCGGTTCCAGGATTCTCCACAAAGCGGTTATGACAACGTGATCAATTTTGAGGCCGGGATTGCGCTGTCTGACCGAATCGCGCTGGAAGGCGGTTACGCGTTTGAAAGTTTTGTCTCACCTAACGACTTCTACGATCGGCAGCTCCATCGCGTCAATGCGCGCACGGTCTTCGATGTTACGTCGTCCCTCCAGGTCGCCGTTGGCTACATCTATCGCGAGGGTGATGTGATTTCATACGCTGTTCCGCCGCGGCCCGATATTGCCCGATTCTCGGTCGAACGCGAAGACCAAGACCAGTTCGGCCAGCCGCTGCGTACCGCCTACAAATTGTTGGGACGCACGAATGCAGTTTCGTTTTCGGTTGCCTATCAACTAATGAAGTACGCGTCGGTTCAGCTCGGCTACGAGTATGCCGTCACCACGCACGATCCGTTGCAATACGAGAACCACCTGGTGCAAGCGAACATCGCCCTGGCGTATTGAGATGAACCCGTCGCGCGGATTGGTGCTGCTTACTGTTTTGGTTTTCGCCGGCGACCTTCTGGCCGGATCGCTGGAGATCATCGTCAAGGACGACAAAGGCCGGCCGGTCTCCGATGCCGTTGCCTATGCTGCTGCCGCCGGCGCTGCGAGCGCAGCGGCGAAAAAGCAGGCCGTCGTCGACCAACGCGATAAGCAATTCGTTCCTTACGTGACGGCAGTACAAGTGGGCACCGCGGTCATTTTCCCAAACAGCGATAACATTCGACATCACGTTTACTCATTTTCGCCCGCGAAAAAATTCGAGCTGCCGCTTTACAGCGGCGTTCCCGCCGAACCGGTGATGTTTGATAAAACCGGCTTCGTCACTCTGGGCTGTAACATTCACGATTGGATGATTGCTTACGTCGCCGTGTTGCCGACGCCGTATTTTCAAGTGACAAGACAAGACGGACGCGCCGTGTTGAAAGATCTGCCGGCAGGGGAATACAACGTGCAGGTGTGGCATCCGGCGTTGAAAGGTCAGCCGGAAACCCTCGCCCAACGGGTTGATGTCGGCGGCGCCACAAAAAGTTTGCTGTTCACTTTGCCCCTCAAGTCCGACGTGCGTGCCAAGCGGGCTCCCGGCCTAACCACTGGAGGCTATCGCTGAAATTTCGATTCCGCAGTTTTCGAAGCCGGCTGCTGTTTTTCCTGATTGCGCTCCTGACACTGTTGCAATGCGCAATCTATCTTCTCGTCCGGCAGGCTAATCGACAGCATGCCGTGGCGCAGATTCAATCCAGCCTCCGCACCGGTGCCCGCATTTTCGAAAAACTGATCGAACAGCGTAATCAGCAGATCACCACTGCGGCCGCCATTCTTTCGCGTGATCACGCGTTTCAGGAAGCCTTCGCCGGGGCCGATCAGGACCGTGAGACTACGCTATCTGCGTTAGCGAGTCTCCGCGGCCGGGTGACAGCTAATGCGGTATTGATCGCATCTCTCGATAAGGAACTTCTTTTTGACACGCGCCGTCCACAATTGCACAGCGTGCCGTTTCCGTTTCCAAAACTGATCGAGAAAGCCGAGACCAACGATGCCACCTCCGCGTTTGTTGTACTCGACCGCGAACTCTACGCCATCGCAGTCGCGCCGTTACTCGCGCCGGATCCCATTGCGTGGCTTTGTCCAATGTTCCGCGTCGACGACGATTTCGCGCGTGAAATCAAAGTCTACACCAACCTCGAGATCACTTTTCTCAATGGCGCCGACTTGTTTGGCACGACGCTGCCAAACCGACGCGCCATCACTGAGATGTTGCGCAATCGCGTACTCCCGCCGAAGCAGGTGATTGATCTGCGCCTCGCCCGGGAAAGTTTCGTTAGTTACGTCGTGCCGCTTCCGGCCGAGAACGCGCGCCCCCTCGCGTTGCTGCAACGTTCGCTCGACAAGGAACTCGCGCCCTATCTTCGACTTGAACGAATCTACCTGATCCTGGCGCTGCTAGGCTTGGGCGTATCCGCCATACTTGGCTTGTGGATCGCGCGCAGCGTTTCCCGACCGGTATTGGAACTGGCCAGCGGCGCGCGGGAGATTGCGGCCGGAAATTACAATCACCGAGTAAAACTTAAGCAGGAGGATGAAATCGGATCGCTTGCCGCCTCCTTCAATCAAATGAGCGCTGGCCTGGCAGAACGCGACCGTGTTCGCGACTTGTTAGGCAAGGTCGTCTCACCTGCGATCGCCTCGGAGTTACTTCGGAAAAAGGTCACGCTCGGCGGTGAGCAACGGGAAGTGACAATCCTCTTTTCGGACCTGCGAAACTTTACCAGAATGAGTGAAGCCCTCGGTCCCGAAGAGATGCTCGCGATTCTCAACCACTACTTTACTCGGATGGCCGGCATTGTGGAAAAGCACGGCGGTGTGGTGGACAAGTACGTCGGTGATGCGCTCATGGCATTATTTGGCGCGCCGGTCGCGTCCGCGGATGATGCCGACCGCGCGCTGCGCGCTGCACTGGAGATGACCACGGCGGTCGATGAGCTGAACCAGCAATGGCAGCGGCGCGGTTTGCCCACGGTGGGTGTCGGCATTGGAATTAACACTGGTGTTGTAGTTGCCGGCAACATGGGCTCTGAAAAGCGGCTCAATTACACCGTCATTGGCGATGGAGTAAACCTCGCCTCGCGCCTCGAAGAGTTGACGAAAACACCGGAATATGAAGCGCGGATCATTGTCAGCGGCGCCACGCTAGCGAAAGCGAAAGAGAAGTATCGCGCCCGCCGACTCGGCGAAGTGGCGGTGAAGGGAAAACAAATCCCAACCGAGATCTTCGCGCTTCTCGGCTGAGGAATCAGACTGCGCTGCCTAACGAGTCTACGGAAGCGCCTAATCTCGCGCAATCCGGGCCTCTCAGCCGGGGACCAGCACCATGTGGAAGCGGACTTTTGTCGTGCATTATTCGGGCG
>QHRI01000239.1 GCA_003221375.1 Verrucomicrobiota bacterium | reverse complement strand
CGTCTTCCATTCGCTTATACGCGGCGAAGCACGAATGTCGAATGACCAAGGAATAACAAAGCCAGTTTTGAGGCAAGGCGAATGTCGGAAGGCACGGAAACGGAGTTTCGAGTTATCCCCATTATCGGGGCCAATTCCTGAGGCGCGGTCGTAACCTCATAGCAAAAAACATCTTAAAATGGGACTTGCGCGCCTTGTGAATAACTGTTAATAAGTTTGCCGGTGATCCGCCTTGACCTACGCTGAGCGTCGTAACCTTGCCTGGGCTATTTTAGCGGCGTTTATCGCCATTGTTCTGCTCAGCGGCTGCGGAACAACTCGGCATGCTCTGCCAGCGTATGAGCCCCCGTTAGCGAAAACAGATTTTCAACATGTGCGCACGACAGCGTACACGCACACCGAGTCAGACCATCGCGAGTACGGGAATCACAATGCTCTCGGCGGGGAATTGCAGGCAGCCGGCCCGCCCATTCACCGAGCGGAAGTAACGCGGCGCGCGATTCCTGTTGATGGTGCACCGCGCGCCTTGCCCGTGGACAACGCCGGTTCGTTTTCACCGCAGCTTCAACCATTCTCGACCGAAGAAACGCGAACGGTCACTCGCACGACGAAGCGTGGAACCAAAACAACTCGCACAGTGAAGCGCGCCGTTGTGGTCTCCAAACCGCGCATCCGCAGCGCCGCGGCTGATTGGTCGCGCTGGCCGGCTGGCACCTCCTTTCGACTGCTTTCCACCGGCCAAATCTATCGCGTGGATGATTACGGCTGGGCTCTGGCTGGCCGCAACACGATTGATTTATACATGCCCAATCAACGTGAAATGAATTCGTGGGGCGCTCGCCAGGAAACCATCCAGATTCTGCAATGGGGCGATCCACAGGAAAGTTTGCAATTCCTGCGTCGACACCAGGATTACAGGCACATTAAGCGAATGGTGCTCGAGCTGGAAGGTCGCCATGAACAAGCGGCCGAGTTGCGATAACCGCGAGCAACTAGCAGGCAGGATCGAAAATAATATCGAGAGATTCCTCACCTTCGCTCGGAATGACAGGGAATACAACTCGCGAAATCTGCGGTGGAAAGCTCAGCGTTCGCCCCAATTGAGAACGATCTTGCCAGAGTTGCCGGATTTCATCAGTTCAATCGCTTCCTTGAATTGCGTGTAGGGAAAGCGGTGCGTGATCACCGGTGAAATATCCAGACCGGACTGGATCATGGCGGTCATTTTGTACCAGGTTTCATACATCTCCCGGCCGTAAATCCCTTTAATGGTTAGCTGATTGAAGACCACCAGGTTCCAATCAATCGCGGCGCTGCCAGGCATAATGCCGAGCAGCGCGATTTTGCCGCCGTGAAACATGTTCGGCAAAATGTCCGCGAACGCCTTCGGATTGCCGGACATCTCCAGCGCGACATCGAATCCTTCTTTCATTCCGAGCTTTTCCGTCGCATCGCTCATCTTTTCCGTTCGCACATCCAACGCCAGATCGGCGCCCATTTTGCGCGCAAGATCGAGACGATACGGATTGATGTCGGTGATGACGACATGACGCGCACCGGCACGTTTACAGATCGGAATGGCCATGCAGCCGATGGGACCTGCGCCGGTGATGAGCACATCTTCGCCGACCAGATCGAACGAGAGCGCCGTATGCACGGCGTTGCCTAGCGGGTCGAAACAGGAAAGCACATCGAGCGAAATCGACGGATCCGCGTGCCAGCAATTGTCCTGGGGAATCGCCACAAATTCGGCCCATGCGCCAGGACGATTCACGCCAACGCCCTGCGTGTTCGGACAAAGATGACGCCGCCCAGCCAGGCAATTGCGACAATGTCCACAGGTGATGTGCCCCTCGCCCACAACAAGATCGCCCTTCGCAAATCCTTTCACATGGCTGCCCACTTCATGGACAACACCGACAAACTCGTGGCCAATTGTCATCGGCACAGGAATGGTTTTCTGCGCCCAGGCGTCCCAATTATAAATGTGCAGGTCTGTGCCGCAGATCGGCGCTTTCAAAGTCCGAATGAGCACGTCGTCGCCGCGGACTTCCGGAACGGGAACCTCCTCCAGCCACAACCCGCGCTCGGCCCTGGCCTTCACCACTGCCTTCATCGTCTTTTGCACAGAGGAGAAGCTACCCATTAATTGCGCGGATTAACAGAGATTCCTCCGCAGGAATTTCCTGCCGCTCGCGAATCGCGCGAATTAACACGAATTGGAATCCAGAATTGACGGACACAGCTGCAGTGCCTTGGCATAGCCGCCCCATTATGAAACTCAAAATCGGTAATTTCGGCGATCGGACTTTTACCGGGTTCCTTTGTTTCCTCTTGACACATGACCTGCATTCTTAGCAAAACCCTCTCCTCAGAAATGAGTAACCGGTCAGAAATGAGACGCGCTCACCTTCTTTTGTTTTCTTGACAAACCGTCTCATTTTTGGCAAAACGCTCTCCTCAGAAATGAGTAACCGGTCAGAAATGAGACGCGATGGTTGCCGCTTTCGCTCCGCGAGTGCGGGGCTCCTCCCATAATATTTGCGAGCAGGCGCACGCGCAGGGTGAACTCACGGAAGACCAAAAAACAGTGAAAGAAAAAACTAGACTATGAAAAAACGAAATATCATTGCGGTCCTCTCT
>QHRI01000356.1 GCA_003221375.1 Verrucomicrobiota bacterium | reverse complement strand
CCAATCAAAAGATTGAAGAGCGCGTGATGGATTCAATGGATTTGGAGCGCGAAAAAGGAATTACAATTCGTGCCAAGAACGCGTCTTTTCAGTGGAAAGGTTGCCGCGTCAATATCGTCGACACGCCGGGCCACGCCGATTTCGGTGGCGAAGTCGAGCGGATCATGAAAATGGTCGACGGCGTGTTGTTAGTCGTCGACGCCCATGACGGACCGCAGGCTCAGACGCGCTTTGTTTTGCGCAAGGCGCTGGAAAACAAACTCAAGCCACTCGTCGTTATTAACAAAATCGACAGGGAAAATGCGCGTCCGCACAAGGTCCTCGACAGCGTCTTCGATCTGTTTGTTGAGCTGAAGGCGACCGATGATCAACTTGATTTCCCGATCATCTACGCCAGCGCAAAGACCGGCTTTGCCATGCGCGAGTTGCACGAAAATAACAAAGACATGACGCCGCTTTTCGAAGCAATTGTGCAACATGTGCCGCCGCCGAAAATCTCAGCCGAGCCATTTTTCCAAATGCTCGTGTCAAACCTCGATTATAGCGATTACCTTGGGAGAATTGCGCTGGGGCGCATCGTAAGCGGTCGCGTCGCCGTCGGCGATTCAATCGTTTGCATTCACCGCGATGGCCGCCGCGAACGAGCTACTGTCACTACGCTTTTCACCCACGCGGGATTGGAGCGAGTCGAAATCAAGCATGCTGCCGCCGGCGATATCATTGGGTTAACCGGCTTCGAGGATGTTTACATAGGTGAAACGCTCACTGATCTCGAGGAACGCTCGCCACTTCAGTTCGTCGATATCGATCCACCAACCATTCGGATGCGCATTCTCGTCAACGATTCGCCGTTTGCAGGTCGCGACGGAAAATTTGTGACTGCGCGGCATGTTAAAGAACGCCTGGTTCGTGAAACGCGTGGCAACGTTTCGCTTCAGGTTAACGATACCGAAACTGCAGGCGCATTCGAGATCAACGCGCGCGGCGAAATGCAAATCGCAATCCTGGTGGAGCAGATGCGCCGCGAAGGCTATGAACTGATGGTCTCGCGGCCCGAAGTGATCTTTCAGCGGACGGAGGATGGCACGTTACTCGAGCCGCTTGAAAATTTGTACGTCGATCTGCCCAATGAAAATCTCGGCGACCTCTTGCAATCGATCGCTAATCGCAAGGGCGAGATCCTTGGCATGGATCATCACGCATCACGCGTCTCAATTGAAGCGATCATTCCGACGCGCGGTTTAATCGGATTCGAGACCGACCTGGTCAACCTAACTCGCGGGGAAGGATTGATGAGTCACCTTTTTCGCGAATACGCGCCGTTCAAGGGTGAAATCGGTGGACGCGGACGCGGTGTGATGGTGTCGATGGAATCGGGGATCAGCACCGCTTATGCACTGAACAGTATTCAGGAGCGCGGTCGGCTTTTCATTGGGCCGCAGGAGGACGTTTACGAAGGAATGATCATAGGCGAGAACGCGCGACTGGAGGATTTGCCGGTCAATCCGTGCAGGGAAAAACACCTCACCAACATGCGAAGCCAGGGCGAAGGCAAAGGGATCCAGCTTGAAGCGCCGCTGCGGATGAGCCTCGAGCGTGCGATTGAATACATCGACGCAGATGAGTACGTAGAAGCGACGCCAAAATCGCTTCGTTTGCGCAAACGCATTCTGGCTGCAACCGCGCGGAAACGCGCAGCCGCAGCTGCCGCGTAAGGGCTCCGTAATGTGCCGGTGACCGCAGCCGCCGCTAACGGGGTGGCGGTAGAAATTTACTGATTATCGGTCTTGTTCTCTGGCTGCGTCGCCAGGACGCAGCGAAATCCATAAATGACGTCGCGATCATTCCGATCGATCACGTTACGATACGAGGACTGCATCTCGGCCCGATTGCTCGTCGCCCAGGAGCCGCCGCGTAGCACACCCCAATCTCGGCCAGCTACAATGCTGTCGCCCTTATATGTGTCGCTGCACCATTCCCACACGTTTCCGCCAAGATCATACAAGCCTAAAGAATTCGGTTTGAAACTTCCTACCGGCATCGTCACGCCGCGACGCTGTCCGGAGGCTGCGGAATAATTTCCTCCGTTGTTGGGGGGCGGCCATTGTTTCCCCCAAGGGAACTCGTTCTTAATTTTACCATCGCGGGCTTCTGGCGTCGCGCCGCTCTCGTTTCCCAGACCCACTGCCCTGCTCCACTCGAGATCGGTCGGAAGGCGGTAAACTTGCCGATCTTCGATCAAATTCTCGTCGCGTTCTTTATCGGTCAGCCATTTGCAAAAAGCCACCGCGTCGAACCAGTTGACTTTCACGACCGGATTGGTTGCTGTCTGCGCGAAATCGGCAGGCTCATAATGCCGTCCGGTTGCACGGCAAAAAGCTTGGTAATCTTGCACCCGCGTTTCCCACACCGACATGTAAATATCGCCGAGCGGAACAAATTTCATCCCTAACGAATTAGTAAACGGCAGACCGGAAACGGGGCCGGCGCTCTTTTCCAAGCGCGCCGCCAAAAACGTCTGCTGTTGCGGTTCCACTTTGCCACTAACCGAAGTGGGTTTGTAACCAGCAAGGCGCAGCTCGTACGTCGCATCGCCCGGCTTTACTTCCTCGACTACCAGCGGCGTCTGCCCAAGCTGTTTCCCGTTCGCTACCACAGTCGCGCCCCCCGGCGCGCTGGTGATCTTAACGCTGCCGTTGGCAAAAACAAAGTGGGGCGTGTTTTCGCGTTGCGGGTCAAGATCGATTCTTTGCTTTTCGTCAGGCCATCCATCAAGATGCGCCACCAGTTCGTGCGGACGCGCAGGTAAGTCCAAACGCAGGGGCGTACGGCCGTGCGATTTTCCGTTCACAAAAATTTCGG
>QHRI01000355.1:3108-4574 GCA_003221375.1 Verrucomicrobiota bacterium | reverse complement strand
ATGAAGCCGTTCTGCTCGTATATCTGTATTGTTTGAATGCGAACGTTGATAAGGCCGAAGCACTTGCAGTTGCAAATTCGGCATTGATCAATCAGGATTCGTCGGCCGATTGGCTGTGGAAAAAATTGGAAACCGATTTCGGATTCCATCGGCCGGCCAACCACGAATAAGAATGAATGAATACTAATAGTGGGAAGGAGCCCGCGAATTAAGCGAACAAACGCGAATGACACCAGAGATCAGCTACCTTCACCAGAGATTCACCCACACACAAGGCTACGACTGGAGGAGTTGGCGAGCCAAGGACGGTGGGGGATCAGAATTTCGTGTGGCGCGCTTTTGAGTGCGGCGAACTTGCCGCCGCTTTATCCGCGTGAATTAGCGTGATTAGCGGAACCGAGTCTTTGATGCGCCGGCATGCGCTGTTCATTGGAGTATTCGTCCTTATCGCGGCGGCGCGGTTTGTGATCCTGTTTACGTCGCAGACTCATGTCCATAGCGACGAGGCAATCATCGGCCTGATGGGCAAACACGTTCTGGAAGGACGCTATTTTCCTTTCTACATGTATGGTCAGCCCTACAATGCCGGTGCAGCTTGGGAGGCTTATCTAGCCGCGATTGCGTTTGCATCCTTCGGCGTCGGCGTCATTTCGTTGAAGAGCTGCATCGTCGTGTTGTCGCTGCTGTGCCTTTTTCTGTTTTATCAAATGTGCCTGGCACTTTATGACCAGCGCACAGCTCTTTTGGGTACGATTGTGTTTGCGGTCGCTCCGTCGCTGCTCAAGTGGCACTTCCAGGTGAGAGGTTATTCCTGGTACTTTCTTTCCATTCCCCTGCTAACGATTCTCTTCTTATCGATTCAGTCGACGCCGAATCGCAGGTGGCCACTGTTTTTTTTGTTCGGCGCTAGCTCTGGGTTGAGCATCTGCAGTTTGGAGCTGGGAATCGCGTTTAATCTCGCGCTATGGTTTCTGATTTTGACGCGCCGAAGCTTGTCGTTAAAGAATGCGCTGGTCGCATTGGCCGGTTTTGTCGTCGGCTACGCGCCGGCGATTGTGTTCAATCTCACTCATCATTTCGCCAACTGGAACGCAGTCCTGGAGAAAACCGGTGGCGGCGGAGCTGCGCTTCTCTTTCATCCCGACGTCCTTTCGCAAATCTTCTTTACTGAGATGCCGAAGTTCTTTGGAGCCGATACCATCCTTTGGTACTACCCAGAGAAGCCTGCTACAGGGTTCGTATTTTACGCGGTTGCTCTGTTGGCAACAGGCGGTGCGGCTTGGCCATTCATTCGAGCACCATCGAAAATCCTGATGGCGATTCGTGACGGTTTCACAGGCGGGGACCAAGAACGGGACCTGCTTCTACTCTTGCTAACACTGGCGTGCTTTGTTCCCTACGTCACCGCGCCCTTCCGTGTGCCCGGTTATTTTTTGGCCGGTTGTTTCTTTTTTGCGGTGCTCACG
>QHRI01000355.1:0-3052 GCA_003221375.1 Verrucomicrobiota bacterium | reverse complement strand
CGGCACGGACTTGGAAGGCGTTGAGCACGATCTTCGTCAAGACCAGGTCGCAGGTGTTTGGACCACTGTTTCTTTTGTTTATCCATTGCTGTTCGAATGCGCTGAAACGTTCGCAGTGTCCGATACGATTTTTGGCCATCAACATCGGGTTTATCCAGCCGCAATTCCCTGGTGGGAGCCGAACCCTGAAGGACATTTTGCGATCGTAATTGAGAGCGATTCGCCTTTTCGTGGGCCATTGGAGGCGCGATTTCTGCAAGTAACAGGTGTGGCGCCCTTGATCAGCGAATACGGAAAGCTTGCGGTAATCGAGGCGAAATCTCGATGAAAGGCCCGCCCGGACTTGCAATGCGACACGAGCGAAAGTTGATCTTGCTGTTTTGCGCGATAGCCGCAGTTCGCGTCTTCTTATTTTCAGCCTCGTTTCCGTTTTTCAACAACGTCGATGAGCAGGCGCACGTGGATTTGGTGATGAAATACGCGCGAGGCGAGCTGCCGCGCGACTTGGGTCATTATTCTTCGGAGGCTGCATACTACATCTCTATGTATGGCACGCCGGAGTTCTTTATGGCTCCGCAGCAGTTCCCGACGAACGATTTTCCGCCGCCAATCTGGACGTTGCCAGCTGACGAGCGCTACAGAGCGTTAGAGCCGACCAAGGCGTGGTGGGAATCCAACGAAAACCACGAGTCCGGGGAACCGCCGCTTTATTACACTATCGGTGGCTCGTGGTTGAATCTTGGCCGCGTCTGTGGCATGACGGGCGCCTGGCTGTTGTATTGGGTTCGCTTTTTGAACGTGTTCGCCGCGGGGACTCTCGTCTGGATCGGCTTCATGGCGGCAAAGCTCGTTTTTCCTGATCGGCAATTCATGCACCTCAGTGTTCCACTATTGCTGGCCGTTTGGCCGCAGACCACTTTTTATTCAATACAAAGCGATCCGCTCTCTCCGCTTTGCTTTGGAATCGCTTATATCGGCTTGGTAAAGTTATTGAAGGCGGAACCACCGAGTCTGCCTCTCGCAATCGGGACCGGCCTTGCATTCGCCGCGACCTGTCTTGTCAAGACAACAAACGTCGCTCTGCTTCTCGTCGTCGGGATAGGTTTGATCTTCACGATTCGAAACCCAAGCGAAAAGACAGCCTTGCGTCACCTTTTGCTACCACTCGCAGCATTAATAATATCTGCGGCCGCCCCGATCGCTGTTTGGTTTGCGTGGAACTTTCACACATTTGGCGATCTTACCGCCACTGGCTCGAAAATTGAGTTCCTCGGATGGACTCGCAAACCGATTAGCGATTGGTGGCGGCACCCGATCTTCACAGTGAGCGGGGTGAAGGAGTTCTGGCCGGAATTAATGGCGAGTTTCTGGCGGGGCGAATTCATCTGGCACGGCAAACGACTCGCTTCCCAAACGGGCGACGCATTCTATTGGATCTCCTCCACGCTCGCGACCGTCGTGGCCGTGATCAGTCTGTGTCTGCGCTCAACGAAACTGACTGGCTTTCAGCGAGAGAGCCTGTGGCTGGCATTTTCAAGCTTCGCCATTTTGGTGTTTTTACTTGCGTCTCTGTCGGTGGCTTTCAACTTTGGGCTTTGCCCGTATCCCTCCCGAGAGCATCCGTATTTTACTTCCGGGCGGTTGCTCAGCGCCGCCGCAGTTCCGTTCTTCCTGCTTTACGCGGAGGCCTTTGATTGGATTCTGTCGCGAATTCCACGTGAGTGGCCGAAAATTATTCTCTTCGGAGCTCTGGTACTGTTTATTCTGGTTTCGCAGGGCGTTCTAAACTGGCCGGCATTCTCGAGTCCTTACAATTGGTTCCATTTGAACCAGGCCGCCCACCAATGAATCTTAAAACCGCGGATTGCGCGGATTGCGCCAATTTGGTTAAACTTTTTCTGCAACGAAGGTTCGCATTGACGCTCATTGCCGCTGCCACCAAAAAATGTTGTCTCCCCAATCATCCCCCTCGCCATATCGCACGGGTGTGTATCCGCTGGAGCGCATCTGGGATTTGAGGCAGATGTGGCAACCAATCATTAGTCAACAAAAATCCAGCCGGCTTGAGAAGTGTCGAAATATTTTGAAGCGCTAGCGCCTGTTCCAGTTCGTCGTAGTACAAGAAAAGGTTTGTGCCGATGATCAGATCGAATCCTCCCATGGCCGAGCCATCGAACTGTTCGAAAACAATATTTAAATCAACAGGTTTGCATGAAAGGATGACGTCTGGGCGAATTTCGACTGCGCGCGTCTCAAGATCCTTGAGAGCTACCGGAGGTTGAATCGAAGCGACGGGCTTACCGATCTCGCTGCCGAACGAACGCCAGTAATCGACTGCGTCAGCAGCCCATGGCCAGGACTCGCGCGGCAATTGCACGACGTAATTTTCTCCGGTTTTGGCGCGGTCGCGCGCCCGGCGCAAATGCTCAAGAACCTCTCGACTAATGTCGAAGGCGGTAATGTCGATTTTTCCAGGTTCGGCGAGTCCTAATCGAATGAGCGAATCGTAAACCGCGAACGGTTGCAGCGTCTGGAGCGGATAAAAGTCGTAACCGAAGCCTTTATCGGTGAAATCCAAACCAGACCCGATCACCGCCACGCGGTAATTGCCTTCTCTGGAAGCACTGCCCGGCTCTTCATATCGCGCAGCGCGCCCTCGATCCCGAAGATCGATAGAATGGTTGCATCAAGTGAGATGCCGCGATCGCGAAACAAATGGGAGCGCTTGGAAAGCCCAGCTTCTTGGTCGTTCTCGTGGGTTGCCTCATTAAACTGTTCTTGAAAAGTGGCCTGCTCCTGGACAACCCGCCGAAGGTTTTCCAGGACGAAAGTTTTTGTCTTCTCGTATCCGGCGGAACTGTCGGGATCCGTTCCCCTGCGTCTGAGAACGTCTTGCAGAAAGATGAGCCGCTCGTTCTTTCCCGGGTTGCGAAGCGATCGCAAAAGATCATCCAGTCGCGATTGCACGAGCGCATCGTTGGAATCTTGCATCGTTATGATCCGCGGTTGGGTCGTGAACGAAGTGCCGAACAAGAGCAGGTTGATCATGGAA
>QHRI01000354.1 GCA_003221375.1 Verrucomicrobiota bacterium | reverse complement strand
AAAAACCGAAGGGAAAGTTCGCTATTACGGAATTGCGCTGGGTCCGGCGATCGGCTGGCTTTACGAGGGGGCGAACTGCATTCGTGAGCGTGACATCACAAGCCTGCAGCATATTTACAACATGCTCGAGCAGCATCCTGGACTGGCTATGCACGACGCGGCCACCAACGCCGGTAAGGACACCATGTTCCTTGTTCGCGTGACGCATTCGTCTGGAATGCTTGAGGGGAAATACACTGCCGAGACGACCTTCCCGCCCACAGATCATCGAAGTCACCGGCCGCGCAGTTGGTTGCTCAATGGGGTTAAAAAGGTCGAGAAATTACGGTTCCTTGAAAATTCCGACCGCACGCTCGGCCAAGCAGCATTGCAATGGCTGCTGGCCGATGATCGCGTGGCTTCGACGCTGCCGAACATTTACAACGAAGAACAGCTCGTTGAATTTGCAAAGGCGCCGGATTGCCCGCCACTGACCGCCGACGATATCGCGAAGATTGAAAAACTCTACGCTAAGAATTTTGGTATCGAAGAAGCGCCCCCAAAGTTTAAAGGCACAATGGAGCTGGTGGGAGCAGCGACATAGAAGGGTCCGAGCCGGACTGGCACCAGCCGCGATGGGGTAGCGGCGAGCGAGATGGGAAGCGAGCGAGTTTCAATGGAGCTGCCAAAAGAAACGGCAGATTCATAACTGTAGCGGCGCTCTATGAGCGCCGGATTGACGTCGGCGGTCGCAGACCGCCGCTACAGCTAATCTGACTCGTCTTCTTCCTCTACCGGTTCGGCTCGGCGAATTTCTCGTTGTTCGCGAGCGCGGCGCTGCTCGTGGCTGACCACCTTTTCACCCTTGTAAATTTCTTTGAAAACATCGGCGATCATTGGGGCGGCCGCGGAGCCGCCATGGACTTTGCTACCGACGTCGCCCTCGTAAACAGCTGCAAACGCATATCGCGGTTGATCAGCCGGCAAGAATCCGGCAAACCACGCTGCCGTGCGCTCCTTGTTCTTGGGTCCCCACTGTGCGGTGCCAGTTTTACCGGCCACCTCGGCATTATCGAGGCTGGCTTGGTGCGCGGTGCCGCCCCCGCCGTTCACAACGTCAATCATTCCCGTATGCAATTCGTCGAGTGTCTCGGATGACAGGTTTAGCGTTCGCTTCGCTCGCACCTGATAGGCGGTCACTAATTGGTTATCGAACGTCTGCACCTGTTGGACCAGTCGTGTTTGGTACAGCGTCCCGCCGTTTGCCACGATGGCCATAGCCTGGGCCATTTGCAACGGGGTGACCTGCGTGTCACCCTGGCCGATCGACATGTTCGCGATGTCGCCGTTAAGCAGTCTGCGACCGTGCGTTGCCTTCATGTATTCATCATTTGGAACCCGGCCTTCCGCTTCACCGCGCACTGGAATGCCGCACTTCGCGCCGAAACCTAGCTGTAACGCCCAATCGATGATCGGTTGCGCGCCGGTTTTGATTCCAACCTGATAAAACCATGTGTCGCACGATTCTGTGAGCGCCTGGACAAAGTTCAACGCGCCGCGATTGCCCTTTTTCCAATTATGGAACGTGACGTTGCCAATCTGAATTGCCGGGACGCAGTCGAAGCGGTCGTCTGGATGGACAGCCCCGCTTTCAAGCGCGGCAATTCCCACGGCAATCTTAAAGGTAGATCCCGGCGGATAAGACGAACGGTACGCTCGCGGCAAAAGCGGAATGTCCTTGTCGTCTTGCAACGCCTTGAGCTGCTCGGCTGAGATTGATGGGACAAACAGATTTGGATCGTAGGTCGGCCAGGAAGCTAATGCGAGAATGTCACCGTTGTTTGGATCGATAATCACAATCGCGCCGCGTTTTGCTCTTGCTTCCAGTGCCTTTTCAGCAAGTTGCTGAAGACGCAGGTCAAGCGTGGTAACTACGTTGTACCCGGGATCCGGTGGAGTGATGAGTTTCTCGGAAGTCTTCCGACCATCTTTATCAAAGGTGAGTTTGTATTCACCGTGCTTGCCTGTGAGCATTTCGTTGAACGTTTGCTCGAGTCCCTCGCGTCCCTCGGTTTCAGGCCAGAGCGTCTCGTGATTATCAACGATGCCATCGGGATTTCGGCCGGTTTTGCCAGTGTAACCGATAATTTGACCCGCCACTTTTCCGTTTGGATAAACGCGCACATAGATCGGGCGCACGATTACTCCGGGTGGCGGATTATTTTTAATCTGTTCGTACTCCAACTCGCTAAGATTCTGCACGATCTCCATCGGCATGATTCCCCTGTTGTGGTAATGGCGAAGAATCGCATCGTCGGAAATCTTGATTTTGCGACCAATTAGCCTGGCGGTCCTGTCGATCTTTTCCCTCGCGAAGCTGAGCGCCTGTGTATCGGAAAAATCAAGTGGCGTAGGAAAGTTGATGGCCAGATTGTAGCTGAGCTTATTTTGGGCGAGCGGTTCGCCGTTGCGGTCCGTGATCTGGCCACGGGGCGCCGGAACATCGAGAATGTACGTGCGTGCGAGTTTTTGCGTCTCGAACGTGGGGAAGATTGTTTCTTCTTCAGTTTGTGGAGATGGGGTTGTGCCTGGCACAGCGGATGGCGCCAGGGCCTGGGCAAATAATACCGTCGCCATTGCTTGGATAACCAAGACGACAAGCAGCCAACCTCGTTGTCTCCAAACCCGGCCGAAAAACATTTTAGAGCTTGTCATCCCGAGCGAAGTCGAGGGACCTCGTGATAGCACCTTCAGGCCGTTCCACGGGATTCCTCGACCCCGAAAGCTTTCGGGGCTCGGAATGACGGCGACTTTCGATGACATTACGCGTTAATCAATGCCTTTGCAGGAATCGATGCACTTCTTCGGCCAACTTTCGGCCGATGCCCTCGGTCGAGGCGATTTCGTCCATCGTTGCCTTACGCAGGCGATTCACCGAG
>QHRI01000353.1 GCA_003221375.1 Verrucomicrobiota bacterium | reverse complement strand
TGATTTTGAGCTCATCGAGCAAGACGAAAGCGAAAGTGTGGTTTCAGCTGTCGCAATCAGAAACGAACAACTTGCTGAGATGGCTTCGCCGCTATTGGAGCGCGGTTACATCCCGCGGCAGATTACTGTGTATGCAGCGCAGCGCGCGAGCACGCATGCTCCCACTGGCAGTGCTGTTCTGATCTATCCGGAAGGTGAGACGCTCGTTTATGCGGTGACAGAGAACGGCAAGCTAAGTCTTGCGCGGGTGTTTCAAGACGCCAATGGCGACCAGCTTCAAGTTGAGTTGCCGCAGTTGCGATTGAGTGCCGAGTTAGAAGGCATTGATGCCTCTTCTTCCAGTGTGTTGCTGGACGAGACCTGTTATGAAATGCGCGACACGGTACAGGAAATCTTGTCTAGCCCGACCGAAATAGTGGGCATCGAGCTGCCACCGGCGCCGGTCAAACTGAACCTCCTACCAGAGAGCTGGCGACGGCGACGTTTGCAACTGGCAAGGCAATCGGAATGGCGACAACGACTGCTTTGGATAGGTGGCGCGTATGGCGGACTCGTCTTGCTTTTGCTCGCGTATCTCGGCCTGTTGCGTTTTCAGGTAGCGCGGCTTGACCGGCGCATAGCGCACGATGCACCAGGGACTGAGTTCGTCCGTGCGACAGAAGCAAAATGGAAGGCGCTCGCCCCGGCGATTGATACCCATTATTATCCGGTTGAAATCCTGTTGCATGTTTTTGAAAGCCTGCCGTCCGCCGACGTGCGAATCACAGCGTATAATCAGTCGGCGCGGCAGATTTCCGTCGACGGCGAAGCGAACACTGCCGCTCTTGCTTACCAGTTCATCGAGAAGGTAAAGAAGAATCCAGACTTGCGAGCGTTTCAGTTTGACATGGCTGCGCCTCGTATTTTGCCCAATAACCATGCGCAGTTTCGATTGGAGGGAAGAGCAAAATGATGCCGGCGTGGTACAACCGAATGAATCCACGGGAGCGTGTGCTCTCGTGGGTAGTTGCCGGAACAATCTTCGTGCTGCTCAATGTTTGGATTTTGAGTCGGATCTTTGGCGGAGTCGGCGGTTCGCACAAGGAAGTGGTGGCACGTCGAGCCAAGCTTGCCGAGCAGGCTCTTTACATTAAAGAACGGGATCTCTGGAACAAACGGGAGGAATGGATCCGGAAGCATCAACCTGTCCTCAACAATCCCGCGGAAGCCTCTGCTCTCCTTGATCAACTGAGGGAAGTGGCCAACAAGCACAATGTTCTCATCGAGAATCCGGCAATTGGAACCGGAGAGACTACCCCATATCATCAGACCGTTTTTGCTTCCATCGAAACCAAAAGTCCGTGGCCGCCGTTGGTGCATTTCCTTTACGACGTCCAACGACCGGACGCTTTCACCGTGTTCGAGAATGTTAATCTGGTCATTGATGGCAGCGATCCTACAATGATGCGCGGCAAATTTAAGATTGCCCGGTGGTTTGCGCCGGCGCAGCGAACTAAGTAGAATTAATAATCAAAATAATGAAATATTCCCTTACGCTAACGTTGATCCTGGCAGTTCTCGGGGTGATCCACAGTCAAGCCGAGGAAGTTTTGCCGCCACAGTTCAATTTCGATCGGTACTCAAAGATGGTGGATCAGTCGCCATTTGCGCTGGCCACGGCCGTCGCAGCGCCTGCGGCAACGCCTGATTTTGCAAAGGACCTTTTTATCGCCAACGCCGCGCGTTCGCCTGACGGCGACATGGTGACGCTCGCTTCCACTTCCGACCATAATTTCAAGAAATATCTTACAACCAGAGAGCCGGTGGACGGCTATAGCATTGCCAATATCGAATGGTCGGACAAAGTGGGTGCGACGAAGGTGACAATTAGCAAAGACGGAAATTTTGCCACCATAACGTTTAATCAGGCCCTCTTGTCGCAGCCTGGGGCGAATCCAGGCCTTGCTGCCAGAGGATTGATGCCGCCAGCACCTCCTGCCCCGGTTCTTAACCCCGCAGGGGTCCTTAATTCAGCTTCGAAAATCCCTGCTGGTTTGCCGCCGGAAGTACAACAGTTGATTCCTCAGGACGCAGGTCGGCCGCATTCGCGTGGTTTGATTCAGCGCAGCCCAAGAGGGTCAACGAAAGTGACGCAGCCTGCGAAGCAGTAGGCTCGACGGCCTGCCGCGTTAAGGCTAACCGCCACCCCAATCGTCATCTCCGGTGTCCGCTTGCCGGTCTGGCCCTGCCGAATATAAATCGTAGCCGCCTGAGTTTTTCTGACCCGGATTACGATAAATATAGTCGCTGCCCCAGGGGTCTTTTGGCAATTCTCTGAACAACTGATACCAGCGTGTCGGATGTGGGTCGTTCGATGGTTGGGTTACCAGCGCCTGCAGACCCTGTTCCGATGACGGATAAAAGCCGTTCATGCTTTCGTACAATTGAAGCTGTGTTTTAATCGCCTGAAGGTCGGCTTGAACGCGCATGGTTTTGGCGATGGCAGTAGTATTGCCGAGTTTTGAAATCGCTACTCCCAATATGATCACGATGATGCTCACCACGAGCATGATCTCCAGTAGCGTG
>QHRI01000352.1 GCA_003221375.1 Verrucomicrobiota bacterium | reverse complement strand
TCGGACACAATGATTGGGAAAAGCTGGCTCCAGGATTGAAGAGCCTTGAAGACGCGATTGAACTCCGGCGTCGGATTCTGATGGCATTCGAATACGCTGAGAAAATCGACGATGAAGCGGCGCGCAAGGCGGCGATGACCTTTGTCATCATCGGTGGCGGACCGACCGGTGTGGAAATGGCGGGAGCGATCGCAGAAATCTCTCGTTACACGCTGGCGAAAGATTTTCGTCATATCGATCCATCGCGGGCACGCGTCATTCTTATTGAAGGCGACTCGCGCTTGCTGTCAGCTTTTCCCGAGGACTTATCGCAAAGCGCTAAAAAACAGCTGACCGATCTCGGCGTAGATGTGCGCACGGGCGTAAGAGCGACGAACCTTACTGAGGCCGGAGTGCAACTCGGCGACGAATTCATACCCTGCAGGGTTAAAATCTGGGCAGCCGGGAACAATGCGTCGTTTGTTGGCAAAACACTGGGCGAGCCAATTGATCGGGTCGGCCGCATTGTTGTGAACGATGATCTTACCATTCCCGGCCATCCCGAAGTTCAGGTCATCGGTGACCTGGCAAACTTTTCACATCAAACCGGAGAGCCGTTGCCGGGAGTGTCCCCCGTCGCAATCCAACAAGGACGTCACGCTGCGCGTAACATTCTTGCGATGATTAAAGGGCGTAAACCGCGGCGCTTCCACTATTGGGACAAGGGAAGCATTGCGACAATTGGGCGGAACAAAGCAGTCGCAGATCTAAAATTCATGCACTTGAGCGGTCTTCCGGCCTGGCTGGCATGGTTGTTCGTGCACATCGTTTGGCTGGTCGGTTTTCGAAACCGCTTGCTCGTCCTGTTTCAATGGGCATGGGCCTATTTTACTTTTGATAAAGGTGCGCGATTAATCACCCGCAATTTTCAATCAGAGCAAAGGCCACCGGCGTAACTTCATGTCACGTTGAGCGAAGTGAAACAATCCTGATTATTCTTTTCGATTGCCCAGCAGAAACAATCTGAGATTCTTCGCTCCGCTCAGAATGACAGCTCCGGACATTTTCGTGCGCAATCGTCAGCGAAAAATCCATGTCAATGTTGCTGAGCTTCAAGATTTCGCCACAAAAGCGGTGCGAAAATCTCTGCAATTACGCGATGAGAAAAATACAGACCTGAGGAGATTGGATGCAGTTTTTGTCTGGCTCATCTCGGATCGGCGGATGGCCTCGTTACATCGGAAATTTATGCATCAAACGGGCCCGACCGATGTGCTTACTTTTCGACACGGCGAAATCTTCATCAGCGTCGAGACAGCAAAGCGACATGCCCGTGCCTTCGGAACCTTGCTCGCGAGCGAGCTTCGTCTCTATATTGTCCATGGGCTTTTACATCTGCACGGGTTTGACGATCGAATGCAGCCTGGCGCGCGGGAAATGGAGAGGACCCAGGAAAAAATTCTTCGTGACTGTAGCCGAGATCGATGATCCCGACGGAACGAATGATCCCAAGAACCGGCCTCACCATGCCGGCTACAGGGTGCTACCGCTTGTTTGAACTGACAGCGTGGTATGTTAGCGTTTTCACCATGAGTCGCGAGCGACGGCGGAGTGTCGGATGCCGGGCGCAGAGTAAAGAAACAAGCGGAATGACTCATATTTTAGATGAGACTGGCTCTGTAACGATAGCTGAGCCGACTAAGGAAACGCGTTCGGAAGAAGATCTCGATCTTCCCTGGCAAATAGTGGTTCACAATGACCCCGTAAATTTGATGAGCTACGTGACCATGGTTTTTCAACGGGTGTTCGGCTATCCACGCGAGAAGGCTGAAAGACATATGCTTGAGGTGCATCACAAGGGACATTCGATCTTGTGGGCCGGCATGCGGGAACCAGCCGAGCTTTATGTGCAGCAGTTACACGGCTATCTTCTGCTCGCCACATTGGAAAAGATCAGTTGATATGGAGATTTGCCGGCAGAACGACCAGATTGAGATCTCCGAGTTAGACCCGTTTCTTGCCGAGCTCCTTCGGCAGATTCCGGCGAGCACCAGCCCTGACGGGACACCAGCTGCCGAGCAACGTCTTTTTAGTTCGCCTACAAACGGAAAACAACCAGAGCTGTGTGCAGAGTGGAAGACATATGTCGAACCTGAACTGCGGCGCCTTTTTCAGAGTGCCACCGAAACGGTGGCGGCCGATTTAGAGCAACTAAACGGCAACGAAAAAAGCCTCGCGAATCGTACCCTGCGCATTCCCACCAAACATACCGATGCCTGGCTGAGCGCGCTTAATCAGGCCCGCCTGGTCATCGCTGCAAAGAATAATTTCACTGAAAGCGAGCTAAGCGACCACCTTCGCTCGCCCATCGGATCGCGCCGGGACCTGAGCCTGTTTCAGATAAACTTCTACGGTTTCCTGCAGGAATTCATCTTGCGCGAACTGGACGGTTGAAAGCGACGCGGCTACGTCTCTTTCCGAGTGCGCACCATGGCCATCAGGCGGTCCTTGATTGCGGCTGAGGCCTTCGCCGGTTGCAGACTCAGCGCAAATGCTTCATGTAACCCGTAACATTCGCCGATGTAATCTTCGGCCTTTTTTCCAAATTTTTTCCGCGCCTTTTCGAATTCCTCCAACTCTTCCGCCTCCAACGCGCCAATGACGTAGAGCCGGGATCGGTTCTGGAATTCCTTAAAGTTCACCTCTCAACTCCTTGAGGCCGTCATAGATTTTTTTAAGTCCAAGTTCAAGCCTGGTCTTCACCGTGCCAGCCTGCTGTTGAGCTGGCGGGAGGACGGCGATTACTTTCCGGATGAGGTGACGCGTGTCACTAAGCACGATTTCTTCTTCGGTGGCATTATGTACCCAGGCATCGGGCTGTTGTTCGGTTTCATTCTGCAGACGTTCTTCCGCGCGCGCATAGGCCTGCTTTTTCCTCAACCCGTCGATTGCCCTTCTTCGGGCAAGTGTCACCATCCAGCCAAGAGGTTTGCCTTTTTGCGAAGAGAAGTTTTTCGCCTGGTTCCAAATCTCCATGAAAATCTCCTGTAAGAGATCATCAGCCTCGGCTTCATTGTGAATGACTCGCAAAATAAGCGCCTTCAAAATGCCGTTATATCGATCGTAGAGCTGAGAGAGCGCGTCGGCGTCTTCCCCCTGGATCGCCGTCATTAATTCCAAGTCACTCGGGGCTCCCGGCTCGAGTTGCGGGACAATGGCGACCGCTTTCGCTCGCGATTTCGTGAGGCGCGGACGTTTCCTTGGTTTGCGGCGCGCGGAAGAAATGACCTTAGATCGTCCCATGAGAAGTCAAGAAAACGCAGTAGCTCAATTAGCGCCGCGCCCACGCGGAGTCGCTATTCAGTCTCTTAAGCTGCATAGACAACTTCGTCCACCGGTTTCCAACCACCGGTGATAAAAAAATGATTCACTGGGAACAACCGTTCAACCGGTGATTGCGTACTGCGTTTTGTGCGGCAAAGATTAAACGCATGGCGCAAGGGGAGACTCAAACGAGTGTGGATCCGTTGTGGTACAAAGATGCAATCATCTACGAGATGCATGTCAAAACGTTTTGCGACAGCGACGGCGACGGCATGGGCGACTTTCGCGGAGTGATCGAGAAACTGGATTATCTTCAGGAACTCGGCATTAATGCCATCTGGCTCCTGCCTTTTTATCCATCGCCGCTGCGGGACGACGGATACGACATCGCCGATTATTTCGACGTCAATCCAAATTTCGGCACGCTCGATGATTTCCGCGCATTCCTTGACGCGGCGCATGCGCGAAATCTGCGCGTCATCACAGAGCTGGTTATCAATCACACCTCCGATCAAAATCCGTGGTTTCAAAAGTCGCGGCGCGCGATAGCTGCCGCCGGAGTCGGTGAGTCTGGCGGCAATCAATCAACATCACGCGCAACCGGCACCAACGTCTCCAGCGACGATCTCGCCTACAAAGACTTTTATGTTTGGAGTGAAACGCCAGAAAAATACAAGGATTCGCGAATCATTTTCAAAGACTTCGAAACATCGAACTGGGCGTGGGATCCTCTCGCGAAGGCTTATTATTGGCATCGCTTTTATTCCCATCAGCCAGACCTGAACTTTGATAACCCGGCCGTGCACGATGCCGTGGAGAAAGTCTGCGATTTCTGGCTGGGTCTGGGCGTAGATGGGCTTCGTCTCGACGCGATCCCGTACCTTTACGAGCGAGAGAACACGAGCTGCGAAAATCTGCCAGAAACGCATCAATACCTCCGCAAACTGCGCGCTCACATCGACGCTAAATTTCCAAATCGCATGCTGCTTTCGGAGGCGAACCAGTGGCCGGAAGATGCCGCCGCTTACTTCGGCAATGGCGACGAATCGCACATGAATTTCCACTTTCCACTCATGCCGCGCATGTTCATGGCGCTGCAAATGGAGGATCGATTTCCGATCATCGATATCCTGGAACAGACTCCGTCGATTCCCGAGCAATGCCAGTGGGCAATGTTTCTGCGCAATCACGACGAGCTAACCCTGGAAATGGTCACAGACGAAGAGCGTGACTACATGTATC
>QHRI01000351.1 GCA_003221375.1 Verrucomicrobiota bacterium | reverse complement strand
ACCGTGATGCGTGCCAAAGTTGACTGCTCATTGGCAAACAACTGGCACACCAAGAGCAACATGAATCCGACCGCCGTAACTAACCCTTTCATCTTTTCCGCTTATTGGGCCGCGGCAAATCGGAAAGTTGTCAGAGGAAAAGATGCAGCAGTCTCTATATAAAATTCGTAATTGCGTCACTGTTTGGTCCCATATTGCCGTTTGTCACGAATCGAAAACTGCGAACTCCCGATAGCGCGTTGGTCTCCGGACAGATTAATCACCCTTCTGTCTCAATCGCGTGTATGCGACGTTGGCGGATCAACGCGGCCTTCGTGCTCTTAGCTGCCACGCGCCTGTTCCTGGCAACGTTTGCCGCAAGGCGACTTCACCAGATCGCGAAATGATTCCAGAGGCCGAATATCTTAACTGTCGGAAAATGTCCGGCAACCCTCCGAGATCAAGGCTCAGTGAGAACCGACCGAGCCGACCGAAGGACCAACAGATTTTCCGCGAACGAGAACGCTGTAACCAGCCGAGATCACACGCCGCACTGCTTCGCCAGTTTCCGGGTCGCTGCGAAGCGGCTCGTCGTGGATGCTTTGCCTAACCTCGAAGGTACGGACCGGTTTGGCGGCGCCGTTCCTAGAACTTGTCGCTCCTTCCGGCCGCTTGTTAGATGCCGGCTGCGGTGAGGGGCGCGATACGCGTTTCTTCATTGAGAGAGGATATGTCGTGATCTCCTTTGATGCTTCGATCGGAATGGTTCGTAAATGCCAAGAATATCCCCACGCCTATTGTGTCCACTTGTCGTTCTCGAAAATCGATTTTAGAGAAGAATTCGATGGCGTTTGGGCCTGTGCATCATTACTTCATCGTCCCTTTGAGGAGGCAAAATCAGCGGTTGTCAAACTCGCTACGGCCTTAAAGCCAAAAGGAATTATGTTCGTATCGGTAAGGGCGGGCAAAGGCGACTCAGGGGAAAACGGACGATATTTTCAATATTACGACGATAAAATGGTCGTTGCTCTTTTTGCGCATGATCCTCGATTGGAAGTTTTGCGAGCTTGGCATTCAACGTCACTCGGGCCCGACGGAGATCAAGGCAACGAGTGGATAAATGTGTTAGTCAAGAGACGCTCCCGCCAGGACTTGCGGAATATCGCGGGGCAGGACCCCGCCGGTTCGGTTCGAACGGTCGATCCGTCGGCTAAGGTGGCGAGCTGAAGATGTTAGAAAGGGAAGAGCTCAAAATCTGAAACTCTGAAACCGGGAGATCCGAAACGCTAGGCAATCAGACCTCGGCGGGTGATTCGTTGAAACGTTAAACTCCGAAAGCTTTCGCGAGCACGCTCCTTTACGGAGTTGAGTGACGGAGAAATTGCATCGCGGCTCCTCCCGCAGCCCGCATCAACCTACGCGGCAAGATCCCGCGAAAACCGCTGCGACGGAGCCAAACAGAATTTTGTCGCCATCCTTTAATTCAACCTCCTTAACGGGGCGGCCATTGACTCGTGTCCCATTTGTCGAATGCAAATCTTGCAGCCGATAGGAGTCGGCTGATCTCGCAATGATTGCGTGCTGCGCTGATACCCGCGGATCGTCAATAACTATGTGGTTCAACGAAGCGCGGCCAATCGTGGTAACGTTGCGTAACTTGTGAGCGACGAGATCATCTCTGTCGCAAATCAGAACCAGCCGAGCCGTTCTTTCCTCCAATTTCATCGAAAGCCCTGCCTTGTTATCGCTTCTCAATGGCTTCTCAGTCTTTGCGCCGAACTGAAAGCGGCCGCTGCGCCCGCGTTGTCTGGCATCGGCTGAGCGGCGAGTCCCGGCGTCATTAAATTGCTCGTCAGCGGGTTTCGGTAACTGGTGTCGGAGATGGATTTTCGGACGGCGCGGTCGTCGTCGTTATGTTCTTTTTGATCAGGTACCAGAGCATTGTCGCGAGCACGAGCGAGATCAGCTTCGCGCGCCAGTTTTCCAGAGTCACTCTCGTGCGCAGGATGGAAATCAACTTCGTGCGCCAGTTGTTCATATCAGTCTCTTCATAATCGCTGTGCAGCAGATTTCTACGCTGGATTGAGAAACGTTTCGGAAACGAATTGCGCTCAACTCGTCACCGATGGCAAATGGAATACGGCGCGTTCCATCGCGCGCTCGTCTCAACATGCGACAATGCAGTCTATCCGGCAACGTCTCCCCAATCAGCCGTATTGCGGAATTGGTTTTCTGGGCGATAGTGGCAGGTCAAGAAGTACGAAGGAGGTAAGTCAGCCTCCGGTGCGCGCCAAAGTCGGTGCGACGTTGGTGCCGGGTAGAAGTCAGTATCAATCAAATATTATGAATGCCGATCTCATTAAAGCCGCCTCCGAAGTAGTCACTAATCAGCAAATCCTGGTCAACATGGTCTCACGCCGTGTCCGACAGCTTTCGATCGGGCATCGTCCCCTGGTGGAATATGCTCCGGGACTGCGCGAAGCCGATATCGCGTTAACCGAGATCGCTAATGGAAAACTGACGTTCGAGTCGACCTTTGGTCAGAATGGCAACGCTGCGTCTGCTTCGGTGGAAGTTGTGGAGTTCCCAAAAGCCGTCGTCGCTAAGAAAACGGTGGCGAAGAAAAAAGCGGCCTGAAACGAAGAAGCGCCAAAGGAGCTGGTGATTCGTGATCAGTGATTGGTGATCTGTGATCAGCGGGAATCGTTGAGAGCATAAAGCTCTTTTGGAGCCACGCTCCTTTACGGAGTCGAAAGACGGTCATCCAGTGCGGCGGGAAGCAATATTCATCCGAAGAGTTTGTCGAAGTCGTTGTGCGTGCCGATTCAATTGTATCACCGGCCCGTTTGCCGACAGCGCGAATGTCCCGACTCACTCTCACCGACCAGTAGTCCGAGTAGCCGCGTAGTTTTTTGAATTGAAGCGAATTGTGCCCGGGATTTTCGAGAAATAGAGCGAAGACACGTCGTGCCGCTCTTTTTTGCGCAGGATTGAATTGCTCGTACGCTTGCCAAAAGCTCCGAGTGGCTCGGGAAATCACATGCGATTCAAATCGAGTGGCTCACTGCCTT